>CAYTSL010000257.1:0-3270 GCA_964440415.1 uncultured Flavobacteriaceae bacterium | reverse complement strand
AAATTTGCAAAGGATAAGGAGAGAAAGCATTTTACTGACGATTTGTAACAAATAAAAAAACCTGAACATTATATATTCAGGTTTTTTTATTAATTCAATTTATCAATTTATTCCATAGATTTTGTAGTATAATAACCTGTCTCACCTGTTATCTTTCCTTCATCATTGAAATCATGAGTAAGCATAAGTGGTAAAATCACTTTTATTTTATCATCAGATTTTTTGGTCATTCTTACATCCCACCAGGATTGCACAACTTTTGCAGAACCCATTTCATATTCTAAATAATCTGGATATCCTCTAACATCTATACTTGTAATTGTCCAATCGGCATTTAAGGCTTTAAACATTTCTTTTTCTTCAGCCACTGTACGAGATTCGTCCCGTTTCATATCTAAATCTGTGAAAGTAGCATCTTCAGTAAAATAACTAAAACCTTTCTCAACATCACCATTCTCTAAAGCACCCATCATTTTTCTAACCGTGTTAATATATTCATGGTTATTATAAATAGTACCATTGGTTCTAGGTGCATAACTTCTTCTCATTTCTGCCCATGGTAAATCGTTGTCATAGGTGAACATACGCTTGATTTTGTTATCATCTGTCATTATAAACATTCGATGAATTGGCATATCAATTCTTACTCCAGTATTTTTATCCATAGCTTTCAAGTGATCCCAGGTTTGCACCCACAAACCATCTTCATCATCTTTATATTCAATAGCATCAGGATATGCTCCCGGTGATCTTTTATAACTGAGGTAAGACCAATTTTCTTTTACCCATTTAACGCCTCCTAAAAAATTCTCTTTATCTCTTCCTTTTGAATTTTTATTAATACTGGTACCGCTAAAAGATTTAAAGTCATCAGCCAAATAACTAGCGGCTTTGTCTTTATCTCCAGCAAAAAATGCTTCCATCATAGATTCTACCGTGACAATAGCAGGATGTTCTTTGTAGACAGTTCCGTTTTTTGTTTTTTGGGAATACATCATGCTGGTCATAAGCAACATGATTACAATTAATTTTGTTTTCATTTTTAAAAATTTATTTGGTTAATATTTTTGGAATTTAACAAAATTATTTTGATAAACAGTATTTTAAATTGAGATTCTATTAAAGTATCGTCTTTAAGTCTCGATAGTTTCTTTAAAATTGATACAATGACTGACTAAAATCTCCAAACTTAATTTTTTAAGATTGTAAATTCTTTATTCAATTTAGGTTTTGTAAATTCGTAGCCTCATATAACGCATAAAATTTGATATGGATAAATACGATATTATTGTTCTCGGAAGTGGCCCTGGAGGTTATGTGACTGCAATTAGAGCATCACAATTAGGATTTAAAACAGCCATTATAGAAAAGGAAAATCTAGGTGGTGTTTGTTTAAATTGGGGTTGTATACCTACTAAAGCACTTTTAAAATCTGCTCAAGTTTTTGAATATCTAAAGCACGCAGATTCATATGGTTTATCCGTTAAGGATTTTGACAAAGACTTTGATGCCGTTGTTAAGCGAAGTCGTGGCGTTGCAGATGGAATGAGTAAGGGTGTTCAGTTTTTAATGAAAAAGAATAAAATTGATGTTATTGAAGGATATGGAAAACTAAAATCCGGAAAAAAGGTAGACGTAGATGGAAAGGAATATAGTGCTGATAACATAATTATTGCTACTGGTGCTCGATCACGAGAATTACCAAGCTTGCCTCAAGATGGTAAAAAAGTAATTGGATACAGAGAGGCCATGACATTACCAAAACAACCTAAAAAAATGATCGTTGTTGGTTCTGGTGCTATAGGTGTTGAGTTTGCGTATTTCTACAATTCGATGGGAACAGAAGTGACTATAGTTGAATTCTTACCAAATGTTGTTCCAGTTGAAGATGAGGATGTGTCTAAACAATTAGAACGTAGTTTCAAGAAAAGTGGCATAAAGATCATGACCTCTTCTGAAGTTACCAGTGTTGATACTTCTGGTAAAGGAATTAAAGCTACTGTTAAAACAAGTAAAGGAGAAGAAGTTTTAGAAGCTGATATTATCCTTTCTGCAGTAGGTATAAAATCAAATATAGAGAATATTGGACTGGAAGATGTTGGCATTGCTGTTGATAGAGATAAGATTTTAGTGAATGATTATTACCAAACCAACATACCTGGATATTATGCTATTGGTGATGTATCTCCTGGACAAGCTTTAGCGCACGTTGCTTCTGCCGAAGGTATTCTATGTGTTGAAAAGATTGCAGGACAGCATGTTGAAGCTTTGGATTATGGAAATATTCCTGGTTGTACGTATTGTTCTCCCGAAATAGCTTCTGTGGGCTTAACAGAAAAACAAGCCAAAGAAAAAGGATACGATCTAAAAATTGGTAAATTCCCATTCTCTGCTTCTGGTAAAGCAAGTGCATCAGGTGCAAAAGAAGGCTTTGTAAAAGTAATTTTTGATGCAAAATATGGTGAATGGTTAGGTTGCCATATGATTGGAGCTGGAGTTACCGATATGATTGCTGAAGCTGTTTTAGGACGAAAATTAGAAACAACAGGTCACGAAGTATTAAAAACAGTGCATCCTCACCCAACAATGAGTGAAGCTGTTATGGAAGCTGTAGCTGATGCTTATGATGAAGTAATACATTTATAGCCCATCCTAGCCTTCCAAAGGGAAGGAACTTTCACTCTGCTGAAAAAAATAGATTTAAAAAATGCGATTCTAAACGAATCGTATTTTTTTATATATGTTTTTTAAGTATTAGAAAAAGAAATAACCAATAGACGCTTGAACAACTCTATTTTGGATTTTATCTGAAGAACCACTTACATCATTATTATTAGATAATCCAAGATTATAACGAACACCGAAATTTAATCCATTATCTAATTTATATCCTATTCCAAAATTTAAACCAAAATCAACACTTTTAAGCTGGTTTTTAATATCTATATCTTCATTTTTAGCTGAAATTAAAAACCCTATCTGTGGTCCTGCTTCAAAACTAAATCGTTCTGTTACATAATATTTCGCCATTAACGGAACATTTATATAATTGAATATGATACTGATTCTGTCTGTAGCGTAACCTTGACCAGAATATAGTAGCTCTGGTTGAAAAGAAAATTTATCAGAAACATTTATTTCAGCCATAACACCGAAATTAAAAGCAGTCGTTATACCAGAATCGGGAATATCATCTCCACTAATCGATGAAAAGTTAAGACCTCCTTTAACACCAAACTCAATGTCTTGAGCATTTAAATTTGCTATTCC
>CAYTSL010000256.1:0-3271 GCA_964440415.1 uncultured Flavobacteriaceae bacterium | reverse complement strand
GGCTTCAATTTAAGTTCCTGGGTCATATAGGCTACAATATAGGGTTGAGAAATAGTTTGGTTATGGCCAATAGATAAAGGACTATCTCTATACGCATATTTCTTCATAGATTCTATTACAAATTCATGCCTTTCCACTTGCCTCATGGCTTTAAGTGTAACGGGATCTATTATATCCCTTGCTAACAGTTGGGTTTTAACCATACGCTCTCTTTTTGCTGCATAGTCATCCTGTGCACTTGACGTTTTGGCAAAAAAAGCAACCAATAATATGACGGCAACTTTGTACATGACTCAAGAAACACGTTAGTATTAAGTGAATTAAATTAGTTAACGATATTGGAGCATGCAATGATTTTAATCAGTCACAAATCGTTAATCTTTTAAGCATAAAAAGTAATTTCGCTCTGCCTGTTTGCTAAATACTCGAATCATTTTTTTTTCATATCTTTAATTAATGGCTTGATAATGATGGATTTGCCCTCTTATATTAATCCGTAAGATCTCCATGACTCCCCAATTACCTTTTCATGAATGCAATTATTTTAAAGACACTGAACCAATTAATATCTTAAATTATGTATAAAGTACTCTTCTTTTTATTGTCGTTTGGCATTGTATTTAGCATCAACGCTCAAGATGACAAATCACTCTCACCAATAATATTTATTTATGACGCTAGTGGTTCTATGTGGGGCCAATTGCAAGGTAAAACTAAAATGGATATTGCTTCAAATGTACTATCGTCTTCTGTGAATAATCTTCCCGATGAACAGAAGATAGGGTTTGTTGCTTATGGTCATCGTAAAAAGGGAGATTGTGAAGATGTGGAATTTCTGGTAGATGTTGAGACCGGAACCAAACCTGATGTGATCCAATCTTTAAAAAAAATTAAACCATTAGGAAAAACACCTTTAGCATTTGCTGCTACACAGGTAATTAATAAATTAAGACAAACTAAATTAAAAGCAACTATTATTTTGGTTACAGACGGAATTGAATCTTGTGGTGGTAATATTTGTAGTGTAATAAAAGCGGCAAAAAGTGAGGGTATAGATTTTAAACTTCATATAATAGGTTTCGGATTGAAGGATAGTGACACCCAACAACTTAAATGTGCTGCTAAAGCTGGAGACGGTAATTACTATGACACTGCTGATGCCAGTGGATTAGGTGATGTTTTAGATGATGCTACGGCAACAACGGTAGATGAACCTGATGGAAATGTTTCTGTTTATGCCATAAAAAATGGTGAGGCTATAGATGCTTTGGTGAGAGCCTATGACATAATTAACAAACGACAACCAATTGCAGTACGAACCTATAAAGATACAGGCTATTTCTATTTGCCACCTAGTAAATATAATTTTGAGGTTGTTCCCTTGGAAGGTACCGATGTGAATATGGTAACCGTTGCTAACATAGAAAGCTTTGATGATAAAATAGTACATAAAACCGTTTCTTTTGATGGTGGAAAACTGGGAGTCACCACAACTAACAATGGAGAAAACTGGGACTGCCTTGTGAAACTGATTGACCTAAACGGAAAAGTAGCTGCCACAACTCGTACCTATAAATCTCCAACGGAAGTAGAAGTCAATCCTGGAATCTATAAAGTGACAATTCAGGCTTTAGCAATGAAAGGGGTTGACACCTATACAGAATTTGAGAAAATCAATATTGATGCTGGTAATATTACACCAATATCTTATGATTTTAAAACCGGTAATTTTGATATATACACTAAAGTTGGTGATGAAAACATAGATACTGTTATAAAAATAATAGAGGTAAACTCTGGTAAAAATGTAGCCAGTTCACGAACGTATAAAAGCGGAGCAAAATTTTTGCTTAATCCAGGATCATATAGGGTGAAAGTCCAACCTTTGGGAATTCATAAAGCTAAAAAACGTCAATCAATTACCATGTCGGTAAAACAAGGAGAGCTTACTACCAAGGAGTTGAAATTTTAAACGATGAAAAATCTAATCAAACCTGCCAGTTTGCTTTTTTATTTTTTTAGTGTCATTGTATTCTTTTTTATCGGAATCTATGTTGCAAAATTAGTGGGTGCTGGTAAAAATCAAATGCTTGCAGGAGGTGCCATAGTTTTATTTTATGGAGTTGTGGTAGCGGGAATAGCATTTATTTTATCTTTATTTATAGCCTCTAAAGTAAAGCTTAGCATCGTTATAAAGATCAATAAAATTCTAGGCATTTTATTTTTATTGTTGGTTTGTTTCACTGCATATAAATTCATAACTCGGGAAAAAACAGAAGAACCGGTAAAAGAATATCCTAAAAAAACTACTGCTCCAGCTGCCAATGAAATATCGATGTTGAATTCTATGGAGTATTTAAATCCTACATTAAGACAACAGAACATAGAAACTAATATGGGAATTGGATTTTTTAAACCTAATTATTTCGAATACCCAACACTATATTTTTATGGTGGAATAAACCTGGAGAAAAGTTTGCAGCAACACATACCATTAGATAGTGTTGGTTTTGGAATAGATAAATACAGCAACCCTACAACCACCTATGCACCACCTTGGTTGTATCCAGAACACTTAAAGCTGGACTACGGGATTTTTATTTTCAAAGTATTAGGGATAGGACAGGATTTTGTAAAAGTAGAAGGGAATAAAAGAACTAAGCAAATAACGTATTTAGATAAAAGTAAAGGAGAATTCCTAACGTGGCATAGCTTTTTGTTGACAATTAGTAGTGTTGAGTTTTTAGACAATGCACAGCATGTACGGGTAAAACCATTGGAAATAGCTGATGAAGTAAATGTGAATTTTTCATTTATGAGACCACTCTTAATTGAAGCAGACTGGATGTATGTGATTCTGGTAAACGATGACTTTGTTGAACAAGGCAAGGGTTGGATACGTTGGAAAAAAGTTAATGTGTTACAAATAACGTATTCCTTACTTAGTTAAAGTAATAAGATAAAGCGCTACACTTTGCTTCTTTGAAAATGATCGCTAGGATAGAAACCATTTGGTGAAAGTTTAACTCCTGTATTACTATCAATTGCTGAATGGGGAATGACAGTAGCCAATGAGAAAGGTGAATTTATAGAAGATTGATCTGTTGTTATTTGTTAAATTATTTTGGCATTCTAAATTTAATTACTAACGAAGAAAGAATGGTAATAATGCCAATGGATAATACGGCATAATGTACTCCAAACAAATCCGCGATAATCCCAGAAATAATGGCTCCTATTGCATAACCTAAATCCCTCCATAACCTAAATA
>CAYTSL010000255.1:0-3275 GCA_964440415.1 uncultured Flavobacteriaceae bacterium | reverse complement strand
ACGATAATCATTCCGAAGAGTGATAATACATTAATGGTTACTCCCAATTGTGCAGCGAAAATAAACATTCCGAAGAATGAAATAGGGATTCCTACAGCTACCCAAAATGCCAAACGAGCATTTAAAAATATAGCTAAAAAGAGTAATACCAATAATACTCCCATTGCGGCATTTCTTACCAATAATTCTGTACGCTGATTTAATGTAATAGATGAATCGCTTGAAACATTTAATTGAACATTATCATATTGCTGATTGAATTTATCAATGTATTGTCTAACATCTTCTGCAGAAACTATTAAATCTTCGCTATTGGTATTACTTACTGTTATGTTGATGGCCTTTTTATCATTAAAAAAGATTCTGTCCGGAGTTTCTGACCAAGCGTCTTGTACATCAGCAACATCTTTTAGTCTGATAATATTTCCATTGGGTTCTGCTCTTACAATAATATTATAAAGCTCGTCTCCATAGTAAAAACGATTCCTTGCTCTAATTAAATAATCCTCTTCACTGGTTTTTATATTTCCTCCAGTAATTAAAATATTGGTTCTACTAACAGCATTAGCAACATCCTGAAATGATAAATTAAAGGCTCTTAAATCGTTTTCTCTTACTGAAATTGCAATCTCTTCTTCAGGGAAACCAGATATTGATACTTGCGAAATTCCTTCAATTCCACGTAAATCATTTTCAACCGTTCTGGCATATTGTTTTAATGTTACTAATGGAATATTCTCTCCACTCAATGTAAAACTAATGGTTTGTCTTGTAGTTTCAACTTTAGCAATTACAGGTGGCTCCATGCCGCTTGGAAATGAAGGAACTCTATCTACTGCATTTTTAACATCAGCTAAAACAACATCAATATTTTTTCCTTTTACAGTCTCTACACTAATTGTTGCTGAATTCTCTTGAGATATTGACGTTACGCGTTCAACCCCAACAATTCCCTTTAGATTATCTTCAATTTTTAAAACAACACCCTCTTCCATTTCTGCTGGTGATGCTCCAGGATATATAAGATTGATTCTTATTAATTTAGAGTCTGTTAATGGAAAGAAAGATGATTTTATTGATTTTACTCCAATAGCTCCAAAAATTATGAATGCAAAAATCAATACATTAACAGCAACAGGGAATTTTATAAAATAACTAATAACTTTTTTCACACGTTTAAAATTTTATATTTGATAAAATCAAAATATTATTAAATTTAAGAACGTTCGCAACCATTCGCTTTACTCGTTCTCTCAATAAAAATTTTAAAAATTCTCTTTCAGAAATTTTATTTTTAAAATTTATTATTTTTCGTTTCATATCTACTTCTTGTCTTCAAAGATTTTTACCTGCATACCTTGATATGCTCCTGGAGTAGGTTTGGATAACATGAGAGTACCATTCTCAACACCTTTAATAACTGCCATTTCTGCCGAAAAATATACAGCATCAACATCTATCAGATCCAAAATTGAATCTCTTACGACATACATTTGTTTATTATCAACCAACAACTTTCTCGAAACTTCTATAGCATTACTTTCGTTTCGCGCAGTTAAATCAGCCTCCAAATAGTTTCCTTCTCTTAAATCTTTATGAGCGACTTGTATGTATGCTTTTATAGTTTGAGACGTTGCATCGACTTTACCGTTTATTCTGATAACTTTTCCTGTGTATTCTTTCGTTTTTTCTAGATTATGAAGTTTCACAGTGTTTCCTTTCTTCAATAAATCTGCAAATTCTGCATTTACAGAAACTTCCATTTCATAAACACTTGGGTCGATAAACTCACCTAGCTTCTGTCCTACTCTTACTAAAGATCCTGGAGTTACCAATGCTTCAGTTAGAATACCACTAAAAGGCGCTCTTAAGTTGTATTTACCTAATTTAACTTCCAGATTTTTAACATTGTAATAAGCAGTATTGATTCCTCTACCAGAAATAAAATACTTTTCTTTATCAGTATTCATTTCAGGTAATTTTGGTGTTGTACTATTTATATCGAAACTATTAAGATAGGCTTGCCATTTTTCAAATTCGTTAGGATAATCTAAACGAATATCCGGAATTATTGAAGTGATGCTATTATAAAAATTACTTTTTTGTGATTGAAGATTCGCATAAAATTCATCACTGTTAATTCTAATAATATTCTCCCCTTTAGAATAGAATGTTCCAGCTTTAAAATCTTTAGCAGATAGCTTTAACACACCTTGCACTTCAGCAAACAAATCAATTTTGTTTTTAGCTGTTAAGTTTCCGCTTGTTGTAATAATGATAGGAATATCCTTGTTTACTACTTCATCTACAAAAACTGTTTTGACAATTTTATCAAATCTTGGTTTTGGCTTCTTTTTATTATCAATTAAATATTTAGCAATAAATACTGCTCCTACTAATAATAAAACACCTAATGCAATAGATAATATTTTTCTCATTTGTGGTTAGTTATAACGATTCTATATCAGAATCAAAATTATGTTGAATTTTTTTTAAAGTTTTAATCATTTGTTGTTTATCCGAATTAGAAATATTTTGCTCCATGGTAGCAATCATTTCTTTAATGGCTGGTTTGGTTTTTTTAAAGGTTTCCTCACCAAATTCTGTTAAAAACACATGATTAATTCTCTTGTCTTCTTTACATTGTTTTCTAATGATATAATTCTTCCTCTCCATTTTTGAAAGCAATCGAGTTAAAGATGATTTGTTACGTAAAGTTAAAAATGCTAACTCATTTTGACTTAATCCATCCTTATCGTGTAACCTTTTTAGAACAATCATTTGTTCTTTGGTTAAATCAAGATTATGATCGTTAAATCTCTCTTGCAGATAATATTCCAGTATTTTGACTGTCTTACCTAGCCAAGGACCTATTGAATTTTCAAAATCAACATTACTCTCTTCTGATTTCATTCCGCAAATGTAATAGAAAAATTTAATAGTTGCATATGCAACTATCTAAAATTTATGTTAATTAACTATTAGTAGAATAATAATGGTGAAAATTGACAGGTAAGATATTATAGCAACCTTCCAAAATGAATGTGCTTTGTACAGTTCCATAAAATTGAAAGAAACAAGAACAAACTTAACGACAGCGGTGATTAATATGAGTATTGTGATATAGTTATATTCTTCCATAGAAGAAAGACCTGAAACGATTGTTAGGATTAATAATAAAATCCAAGAAATTGTTAGTTTACTCATATTAAAATATTAAATAAATAACAGGAAATAACAGTAACCAAATTAAATCGTTTCAGGTCTTTCTCCTA
>CAYTSL010000254.1:0-3279 GCA_964440415.1 uncultured Flavobacteriaceae bacterium | reverse complement strand
AAATTAGACAGCGATTTAATTCCAATTCAAAAGAAATATTTGTACCCTTTAAGGTAAAAATAGGTGAAGATGTAAAAGTAACCGTTCCAAAATTAGGTGATAAAAAACACATTTTAGACCTATCAATCAGAAATGCAAGATATTATAGAATGGAACGGTTCAAACAGATCAAAATAACAGATCCAGATAGGCATGTGAACAGGATTATGGCTCAAATGAAATCAGATTTACGACTTAATGAAGAGCCCATACATATTGAATGTTTTGATAACTCCAACATTCAAGGAACACATCCTGTTGCAGCTTGTGTGGTTTTCAAAAATGGAAAACCAAGTAAAAAGGATTACAGACATTTTAATATAAAAACTGTTGAAGGGCCAGATGATTTTGCATCTATGGAAGAGGTAGTTTACAGACGTTACAAACGACTATTGGATGAAGACCAATCATTACCTCAATTGATTATAATTGACGGAGGAAAAGGACAACTTTCATCCTCATTAAAAAGTTTAGATGCCCTAAATTTAAGAGGGAAGATCGCTATTATAGGAATAGCAAAAAAATTAGAAGAATTATTCTATCCAAATGATCCAATTCCCTTATATTTAGATAAGAAAAGTGAAACTCTAAAGATCATTCAACAACTGCGTAATGAAGCCCATAGATTTGGCATTGAACACCATAGAAACAAAAGAAGTAAAACTGCGTTAAATACAGAACTAGAGACCATTCCGGGAATTGGAGAAAAAACGGTAGTAGATCTCTTAAAACATTTTAAATCTGTAAAACGCATAAGACTAGCAAAATTTGAAGATCTGGTGAATATAATAGGGGTGTCAAAAGCTCAAAAAATTATTAATTACTATCAAAAGAATTGAATTTGAAAAAACTATTTCTCATATTTCTATTATTTAGCTCTTTCCTTTTTTCTCAAGATCCACTTAACAAGGATTTAAAAGTGGGATTGGTTTTAAGTGGAGGTGGTGCAAAAGGTTTGGCCCACATTGGCGTTCTAAAAACAATTGATAGTCTGGGTATTAGAATAGATCATATTGCTGGAACAAGTATGGGAGCCATAATTGGTTCTTTGTATGCCTCTGGATATTCAGGTAAGCAATTAGATTCAATATTTAATAGTTTAAATTTTGATGATTTGATCAATGATCATATACCTCGTGCTGCCAGAACATTTTATGAAAAGGAACAATCGGAGAAATACGCCATAAGGTTACCTTTTAATAATTTTAAAGTCTCATTACCTTCAGCCATTTCTAAAGGTCAAAATGTTTTTAATTTACTTTCAAAATTAACATTACATGTCAGTGACATAAAGGATTTTAATAAACTTCCCATACCATTTTTCTGCATAGCTACTGATGTTGAAACTGGTCAAAGCATCATTTTAGATAAGGGAAATTTGGCCCAGTCAGTCAGAGCCAGTGGAGCTTTACCTTCTTTATTTCAGCCGGTTTATATTAACGACAGAATGCTAGTAGATGGTGGTGTCTCAAATAATTACCCAATAGACGAACTACAAGCCAAAGGGGTTGATGTAATTATAGGGGTTGATGTTCAGGACGAACTTTTAGATAGAAAAGACCTCAAATCTGCTCCAGACATTTTGCTCCAGATAAATAATTACAGGACCTTCAAAGATATGAAGACCAAAACCAAATTGACAGATATTTATATCAGACCAGATATTGAAGACTTCAATGTTGTGTCCTTCAATGAAGGTAAGAAAATAATGAAAAATGGAGAAGAGGCGGCATTAGTTCAATTAGATAATTTAAAAGGAATAATCAATAATCAGTATAAAAAACCTTTAAAATTTATTAAACCAACACAATTGGATAGTTTAAAAATTAAAACCATTTCAATTAATGGGAATAAAAATTATTCAAGGTCTTATATTTTAGGTAAGCTAAAATTTAAAACCCACCAGACTATAAGCTATATTGATTTTATAAAAGGAGTGAACAATTTGGTTGCTACTAATAATTTTGATGATTTTTCATACCAGTTTAATCCTGTATTAGATGGGTATCATCTAACAGCAAACATTAAAGAAAGTGAGACTAAAACAGTCTTAAAAGCTGGACTTCATTATGACAATCTTTATAAAAGTGCAGCATTGATAAATGTCACACATAAACGTCTGTTTTTTAATAATGATCTTACTTCAATTGATTTTGTTCTTGGAGATAATATTAGATATAATTTTGAATATTATATTGACAAAGGATTGTATTGGAGTATTGGAGTAAAATCAAGATTGAATACATTCAACAAAAGCGTTAGCGCTGCACTTTTATTAACAGATACTGAACTTGAAAACACCTCAATAAATAAAATAGATGTTGACTTGTTAGATTTTACTAACCAATTTTATTTACAAACGTTTTTCAGAAAGTATTTTAGGTTTAAAATTGGTGCTGAACTAAAACATTTAAAATTCGACTCCGAAACTTTTCTGGAGAATACAAATGATGAAACAACAATTTTTGAAAATAGTGCCTTTTTTAGTTTTTTTGGTAACTTAAAATATGATTCTTTTGATAATAAGCACTTCCCAACAAAAGGGTTCTATTTTAACGGTGATTTTAATTTATACTTATTTTCTTCTGACTTTAATAATACTTTTTCAGAATATTCTATTGCTAAAGCAGACATTGGTTATGCTTTCAAAGTTTCTGATAATTTTTCAATTCACTTAAACACACAAGGAGGATTTAAAATTGGAAATAATTCTGTTAATTCTCTGGATTTTGCTTTAGGAGGATATGGGAATAACTTAATAAACAATTTTATGTCTTTTTATGGCTATGATTTTATCTCCTTAACGGCAAATAGTTTTGTCAAGGGTACTATTAATTTGGATTATCAGATTTTTAATAAGAACCACATCATTTTTTCGTCCAATATTGCAAATGTAGAGGATGACATTTTTGATAGCGGAGAGTGGTTTACGTCTCCGGATTTTAGTGGCTTCGCTTTGGGTTACTCACTAGAAACGTTTTTAGGTCCAATTGAAGGCAAATACTCGTGGTCACCCGAAACAAAACAAAGTCATTGGTTTTTCAATTTAGGTTTCTGGTTTTAACCCGTTTTTATAGGTAAATTATTATTGTTTAATTTTCACGATATTTGTAATAATTCAATAGCAATGAATATCTAATATTAAATTTGAAGGATTCTTTAAAAATCGGCATCCTACTTTATATTATTAGGTAATCATTTAACTTTTTATACTATGCCATTTTATCATAAATTAGGGAA
>CAYTSL010000253.1:0-3280 GCA_964440415.1 uncultured Flavobacteriaceae bacterium | reverse complement strand
TAATTACAAATTAAAATCCCAAGCAATTGCTTGGGATTTTTTAGTTTATGGTTTATTGTTTTATTTTATTTCTTTGTCTTGAGCAAGTATCATTTTTTTAGGATGAACCAATGTCATTTCATCAATTAAATGAGTTGCTCCAGCATACTTGTCAACTATAAATAAAACATAACGTACATCTACCATTATGTTTCGACAGATGTCTGCATCATAATTATAGTCACTCATAGTTCCTTCCCAAACTCGGTCAAAATTCAAGCCTATCAGATTTCCATAGGCATCGATTGCCGGACTTCCAGAATTTCCTCCAGTTGTATGGTTGGTTCCAAGAAAACAAACAGGCATTTTCCCATTGGCATCTGCGTATTGACCATAATCTTTTGCTTTGTAAAGGTCTTGTAATTTTTGAGGAACATCAAACTCATAATCTCCAGGAATGTACTTTTCCATAACACCATCCAGATAACTTACAGGATTGTAATAAACAGCATCTCTTGGAGCATAACCATGTACCTGACCATAAGAAACACGAAGTGTACTGTTGGCATCCGGGTAATAGCGTTTGTTAGGAATCACTTCCATCTGTGCTTTTAAATATATCTTTTGAAGCACATTGATTTGTGTATTGATGCGTTGAAATTCTGGCTCAATGCTAGTGTAAAATTCTTCTACAAATGGTTTTGCAAATTGATAAGCTGCATCGCTATTTAATCTTGCAATAACCTCTTCTGATGTTCCTTCTAAAAGTTTAAGTGCATCTTCTAGATTTGTAAAACTTGTCTTGTCATAAATAGTTGCGTCTACATTGCTTGTATATAAAGGCATGATGTTTTCGAATACACCTCTGTCAACTCCAACATCGTAATTTTTAAAATTTCCTTTTAATCTATTTATAATAGATGTTCTGGCTTTATCAAAGGCCTCTTCTCCTCTCAAGGCTGCTTGCTCCAATTGAACCAACCTAAACATGCCGGACATGAGCTCATTATTCCTGATAAACACCTCAACAAAGTTATTTCGCTTAACATTTATTGGTTCAAATTCACCATATAAGGTTTCAAATTCTGAAAGCAAGTTACCATATTTAGCCTCCAAGCCTTTTGCTTTTAACTGTTTGGTAAATTCTGATTCGAATTCTCGTTTTAATGCAATGGCATTGCTCTTTTTAATTCCAAGGTTTTCGCCAATCCACTTTTTCCAGTAGTTTGCTATTCGTGCTTGTTTTGACGCATATTTAATTCTGACCTCGTCATCATTCTTCATTTTTTCATCCATCACTTTTAATGCGGCTTCTCTTATAGCAATATTTGAAGGATTTACTTTCTCTGTAATTTGCTCTATAGCTACAGCTGGAAGATATTCATTCGTTCTTCCTGGAAAGCCAAACACCATTGTAAAATCACCTTCTTCAACACCATCTAAAGATATGGGAAGAAAGTGTTTTGGAGTATAAGGCACGTTATCTTTTGAATATTCTGCAGGACGGTTATTAGCATTTGCATAAATTCTAAACATAGAGAAATCACCAGTATGTCTAGGGAAAACCCAGTTGTCCGTATCACTACCAAATTTACCTATGCTAACAGGAGGAGCTCCTACTAAACGAATATCATTAAATCGTTCTGTAACAAACAAAAAGTACTGATTCCCTTTATAAAAGGCCTTCACTTTTGTATTCTGCCATTCTTCTTTTTGAGCTACTTTTTGAATTGCATTACTATTTCTATCAATCTTTGATTGTTTTTCTCTTTCAGTCATTGAGTCCGTTACACCATTTAAAATTTGATCAGTGACATCTTCAATTCTAACAATAAATTCAACATACAAACCTTTGTTTGGTAATTCTTCTTCTAAAGACATGGCCCAAAAGCCATTTTTAGTATAATCATTCTCTAATGAAGAATGTGATTGAATTTGACTAAATCCGCAATGGTGATTAGTTAAAATCAACCCTTTGGATGAAATAACCTCACTGGTACATCCTCCATTAAAATGACCAATTGCATCTTTTAAACTGGAGTTATTTACATCATAAATATCTTGAGCAGACAATTTACTTCCTAAAGCAGTCATTTCCTGTTCATTCATACCTTCAAGCAATGAAGGAATCCACATGCCTCCTTGCATGCCTTTTATGTCTAAATTTGGAGCATTGGAAGCAGTTGACACGTTTTCAACTGTCTTACATGAGATAAAAAATAATGATACTAACAGTAAATAAAATTTGAAGTTTTTCATTTTGAGGTATTTTGCTCTTCAAAGATAAAAAACAGGCTACTTAAATAGTATATTTTTTGTTATTTTATAAGATATTTAACTAACTGCAAATGATACACAAATCCAAGCTTCCAAATATTGAAACAACCATTTTTGCAGTGATGAGTTCTTTGGCCAATGAATACAACGCTTTAAACCTATCTCAAGGCTATCCAAATTTTAAAGGCGACCAGAAACTATTCGATCTGGTTACAAAAGCAATGAATTCCGGGTTGAATCAATATGCGCATATGGCTGGAAATCCAGATCTGCGAAACGCTATTGCAAAAAAAACAGAATTGCTTTATAGTACAACTTATGATCCTGAAACAGAAATTACGGTGACAGTTGGGGCTACTCAAGCCATATATACCACAATATCAACTTTTATTAGACAAAACGATGAGGTTATTGTGTTTCGTCCAGCTTATGATAGCTATATTCCAAGTATAGAACTTAATGGAGGAATCCCTATCTCTGTTCAATTGCACACTCCTGATTTTAAAGTCAACTGGGACGAGGTTAAAGGGAAAATAAATTCAAAAACTAAAATGATCATTATAAACACACCACACAATCCAAGTGGAACCGTGTTTACTAAAGACGACATGTTGCAGCTGCAGGAATTAACAAGAGGCACTGATATTATTGTATTAAGTGACGAAGTTTATGAACATATGATCTTTGATGGTGAACAGCATCAAAGCGCTTGTTTATTTCCAGACTTGAAATTAAGAAGCTTTGTTGTATCCTCTTTAGGAAAATCATTCCACAATACTGGATGGAAAATTGGGTATTGCTGTGCTCCTAAAGACTTGATGGATGAATTTAAAAAATTACACCAATTCAATGTGTTTAGTGTGAATCATCCGACTCAAAAAGGTATAGCGGATTATATGGAAGACCCAAATAGTTACCTCAGCTTACCTGATTTCTTTCAAAGAAAAAGAGATCTGTTCTTAAATAGTATTAAGGAATCCCGATTTAAATTCAAGCCTTCTAAAGGAACCTATTTTCAATTATT
>CAYTSL010000252.1:0-3283 GCA_964440415.1 uncultured Flavobacteriaceae bacterium | reverse complement strand
TATTGATTACTAAAACTTTGTGCTATGATAAATATCATTTTTCCTTTTTTTGCTTTCCTTTTAATCCGAATAATGGTCGTAAAAAAGAAATCCTTCGAAGTATTAAATCATATAAAACAAAACTGCCAATAAATGTGAATGCAACTAATAATATGAATTTCATTATTACATGAATGTTAAGTGGTAAAATAAGAATTGAACCTAAATAAATGAAGACCATATGAACGATATATATTGGGTATGCTCCTTGACTTAAATAGGTTAATGATTTACTTGGATGGTTTAAATATCTATATGCTAAACCAAACATTGAAAAGATCCAAAGAGGAGATTCAATTGCCATGTAATAATTTGGTGCTTTTAATTCGAAAACAAAATATCTTATTAAAAACATTGATAGCGCAAGTAATATAAATAACCACCACCATTTAAGTATCATTGGCCAAAACGTTTCACCTGCTAAAATGAATAAAAATCCAAATAGAAATGCTAGAAGACCTAAAACAAAGCCGTGTGTTGTCATGGCATACAATTCGTACGACTCCGGGTTTAAAATGATGCCTTCAAGAACTAAAGGGACAATCACAACCAATAGTCCCAATGGGCTTTTAAAAAGTTTTTTGAATAATGTACTTATAAAACCATCCTTATATTTTCTGAGATAAAAGAAAATCGGAGATAAGACAATTACATAGATAAATATGTTTTTCAGGAACCACAGATGCCCTTGTTGCGGCATAAAATTAATATCCTGACTATAATAATTTTGCCATATAATTACATGAATTGGTACTATAAAAATGGCTCCAAAAACAAAAGGAAGTAGTATACGTTTTGATCGTTCTAATATTAACTGCTTCCAATTTCTTTTTTTAATAGCAAAACAAACACCCATTCCAGATACAAAAAACAGTAATGGAATTCGCCAAATGTTGATCATTGACATTGGAATCCATAAAGAATCTAAAGAATCATTACTTTGAATAAAACCAATAAAAACTCCCCAAGGTTGAAATACTATAGTAACGTGATATATTAAAAGTAAACCTATAGTGATTACTCTTAACCAATCAATATCATGTCTTCTGGTGGATGTCAGCATGAATTACTTATTTAAGCAATTCAGCTATTATTGGTCGTGTTAATTCCAATTGCTTATAATCAAATTTTAATCCTAATGGGCCAAGATCTTTACTTAATTGGTCATATATTGGTTTGGCCTCACTAAATGGCGAAGCAATTGACATTAATGGAGTTGAGCCATAACTGTTTTTCAATTCTTTGTTTGCTCCTTTTTCGAGCAGTACTTTTACAATTTCAGTACGACAAAAAAATGATGCTACATGCAAAGGTGTTGACCCATCATTATTTGTAATATGTAAATCAGCTTTACCACTTATTAATGCTTTAGCAACTTCAGTTTTACCAAATGTAGTGGCAATTATTAGTGGTGTTGATCCATATTGATCTTTTATATCCAAATTTGTTCCTGCCTTTATATGTTGATTCACAGCTTCAAGATTTCCTAAAAAAGTTGCTGTGTGAATATCAACATTTGGTGTTTCTATTTTTGTTTGAGTTATGGTAGAATCATTTTTCTCATTTTTGACTTTCTTGTCCTGACTTTGACAAGATGTGAACGATGAGAAAGCAATCAATAAAACCAGAGTACCTATGGCTTTAATAGCAATGATCTTTGGTGTTTTCATGAGTGTTATATTTGAAAGTTTACAATTATATTAAGGCGGAAAGGGCAGGAAATTGATGTTTATGAACACATCAATAAAGATACGAAAAGTATAATCTTAAAAGTATTTATGTTATCTAGAATCAAAATAAATTAAAACTTCATATATTATAAAAAATAAGTTAAAAACTAACATTTATCAGAATCTATAACTTTCAAAAGTCGTAAATTTGCACCTTAATTAATTCAAACAAAAATGGACTACAGAATTGAAAAAGACACCATGGGACAGGTCAAAGTTCCTGCTGATAAACTCTGGGGAGCACAAACAGAACGATCAAGAAATAATTTTAAAATAGGAGCACCTGCTTCTATGCCTTTAGAAATAGTTTATGGCTTTGCTTACTTAAAAAAAGCTGCAGCTTACACCAACTGCGAATTAGGCGTTTTACCAATCGAAAGAAGAGATTTGATTTCACAGGTATGTGATGAAATTTTAGAAGGTAAGCATGATGACCAGTTTCCTTTGGTTATTTGGCAAACAGGTTCTGGAACTCAAAGTAATATGAATGTCAATGAAGTTATAGCTAATAGAGCACATCAAATAGCAGACAAAGTTGTAGGAGAAGGAGAAAAGACCATTCAACCAAATGACGATGTAAATAAATCGCAATCATCAAACGATACGTTTCCAACAGGTATGCATATTGCTGCATATAAAAAAGTGGTAGAAACAACTATTCCTGGTGTCATACAATTAAGAGATACTTTAAAAAAGAAGTCTGAAGAATTTAAAAATGTGGTTAAAATAGGACGTACGCACCTTATGGATGCTACTCCATTAACTCTTGGTCAAGAATTTTCAGGATATGTTTCACAACTTGATCATGGTATAAAGGCTTTAGAGAATACTTTACCTCATTTAAGCGAATTAGCCTTAGGAGGTACTGCAGTAGGTACTGGACTGAATACTCCTAAAGGTTACTCTAAAAGAGTGGCAGAATATATAGCTGAATTCACAGGTTTGCCGTTTATTTCAGCTCATAACAAATTTGAAGCACTTGCAGCTCATGATGCTTTAGTTGAAACACATGGTGCTTTAAAACAATTAGCAGTTTCTTTAAATAAAATTGCTAATGATATACGTATGATGGCCTCTGGTCCACGTTCTGGAATAGGCGAGATCAATCTTCCAGCAAACGAACCTGGAAGCTCTATAATGCCTGGAAAAGTGAATCCAACCCAATGTGAAGCTCTTACAATGGTATGTGCTCAGGTAATGGGAAATGATGTAGCTGTAACAGTTGGAGGAACCCAAGGCCATTATGAATTAAATGTATTTAAGCCGGTAATGGCTGCTAACCTTTTACAATCTGCTCAATTAATTGGAGATGCTTGTGTGAGTTTTAATATTAACTGCGCAATTGGAATTGAACCAAATCATGATGTTATAAAAGAACTATTGAACAATTCACTAATGTTAGTCACAGCATTAAATACAAAAATAGGATATTATAAGGCTGCTGAAATAGCCAATACAGCTCATAAAAACGGTACTACTCTAAAAGAGGAAGCGATTAATCTAGGCTATGTTAC
>CAYTSL010000251.1:0-3293 GCA_964440415.1 uncultured Flavobacteriaceae bacterium | reverse complement strand
GGATTAGATCAAATATCCTACGGATTGATCATGCAGGAAATAGAGCGTGGAGATTCAGGTATTAGAAGTACTGCTTCGGTTCAATCTTCATTGGTGATGTACCCAATTTGGAAATATGGTAGTGAGGAACAACGACAAAAATATTTACCAAAATTGGCTTCAGGGGAATTCATAGGTTGTTTTGGACTCACAGAACCTGACCACGGATCTAATCCTGCAGGCATGGTAACTAATTTCAAAGATAAAGGAGACCATTATTTATTAAATGGAGCGAAAATGTGGATCTCGAATTCACCTTTTGCGGACATTGCTATCGTTTGGGCAAAAGATGAAAATGGACGAATTCACGGGCTTATTGTTGAAAAAGATATGGAAGGTTATTCTGCTCCAGAGATACACAATAAATGGTCCTTAAGAGCTAGTGCAACTGGCGAGCTTATTTTTGACAATGTAAAAGTGCCTAAAGAAAACTTATTACCTAACAAATCTGGTCTTGGTGCACCTCTAGGTTGTTTAGATTCTGCTCGTTATGGTATTGCTTGGGGAGCCATTGGAGCTGCTATGGATTGTTACGATACTGCTTTAAGGTATAGTAAAGAACGCATACAATTTGGCAAGCCAATTGGTGCATTTCAGTTACAGCAAAAAAAATTAGCTGAAATGATTACTGAAATAACGAAAGCACAATTTTTAACTTGGAGACTAGGCGTTTTAAAAAATGAGGACAGAGCTACAACTGCTCAAATTTCTATGGCTAAACGTAATAATGTTGAAATGGCCATCAATATTGCTCGGGAAGCAAGACAAATATTGGGTGGTATGGGAATTACTGGTGAATATAGCATCATGCGACATTCTATGAACCTTGAAAGTGTTATTACCTATGAAGGTACACATGATATTCATTTACTTATCACTGGCTTGGATATAACTGGATTAAATGCTTTCAAATAGGCCACTAAGTGGCATTTAATTATCTCACTCAAACGCATATTTGTCTCCTGATGATTTATGGCAAACATCATATGAATGCTCTTCAAAATTGAGGAGCATTTTTTATTGAAATTTGACTACATTTACTTTATGTTTTCATCTAAAAAGCGTTTAGACAGAGCTTATAAAAATGCCAAAATAATTGATTTTGACAATGACAGCAAATTCATTTTGTTCAGCGACTGCCATAGAGGTGATAATAGTTTTGCAGATGATTTTGCTAAGAACAGAAACATTTATTTTCACGCTTTAAAACATTATTTGTCTGAAGGATTTCAATATTTTGAACTTGGTGATGGTGATGAGTTATGGGAGAACATGAAATTTGAATCTATTTTTCATGCACATAAAAATGTGTATTTGTTAATGAAGCAATTTCATGATGAAAACAAATTACATATGATCTGGGGAAACCATGACATGGTTTACAGAGATCCTAAATATGTAAAAAAATATCTAACCTCTTATTTCGATCCTAAAACAGGAAATGATGAAGACTTGTTTCGAGGAATAGAGTATCATGAAGCTATAATTCTTAAACATTGTGAAACAAATCAAGAGATCCTTTTGACACATGGTCATCAAGCGGATTGGTGGAACTATTTATTCTGGAGATGGAGTCGGTTTATGGTTAGAGTGCTTTGGAAACCCTTAAATGTTATGGGAATTGCAGATCCTACTAGTCCAGCAAAAAACTACAAAGAGTTAATAAAGGTTGAGCGTAGGACCAAGAAATGGATCGCAGAAAATAATAACTTAATCACAATTGTTGGTCATACTCACAGACCACGATTCCCAGATCCTGGTGATATCGCTTTTTTTAATGATGGAAGTTGTGTTCATCCAAGAAGTATTACAGGAATGGAAATAGAAAGTGGCAATATTTCATTAATAAAATGGCAAATAGCTACACAAGAAGATGGCACCCTTCAAATTGTTAGAGTATTACTAGAAGGTCCTAGAAATTTATCAGACTATATAACTGATTAGTTTTCAATACTAATGACGATTTCAATCTGGGGTGCATATTTTTTTATGGTCATCTCCACACCAGTTTTTAATGTCATTTGATTGACATTGCATGACGTACAAGCTCCTTCCAATTGCACTTTTACTAACTTATCATCCTCTATTGAAATCAAAGAAATATCGCCTCCATCTCTCTGTAGAAAAGGACGGATCTCATCTAATGCTTTTTCAA
The DNA here is from genome assembly GCA_964440415.1 of uncultured Flavobacteriaceae bacterium. Taxonomy (GTDB): domain Bacteria; phylum Bacteroidota; class Bacteroidia; order Flavobacteriales; family Flavobacteriaceae; genus Site-B1. The sequence continues at coordinate 1,099 of CAYTSL010000251.1, read as the reverse complement.
CATTTAGCCAAATTTCTTTAGTAGTCATTTTTTAATTTTTAACTGATGAGCATCCTGCCATAGTTGTAATTTTTATAACTTCGGTTGGAGGTAGATCTTTGTTTCTGTTTACCATTTCCTGCACCACATTTTGAGTAATTTTTTCAAAAGCCTTTTCTAAAGGTGTCCCTTCCTGTAACGCAGCTGGACGACCAACATCTCCCGCTTCTCTTATACTTTGCACCAAAGGAATATCACCTAAAAAAGGAACGTTCAAGTCTTCGGCTAAATTTTTCGCTCCTTCTTTTCCGAAGATATAATACTTGTTATCAGGTAATTCTTCTGGTGTAAAATATGCCATGTTCTCAATAATGCCTAAAACTGGGACATTGATATTTTCTTGTTGGAACATTGCAACACCTTTTTTCGCATCCGCTAATGCTACATTTTGAGGCGTACTAACCACAACAGCTCCAGTAATTGGAAGAGACTGCATGATACTCAAATGAATATCTCCTGTTCCTGGTGGAAGGTCAATTAACAAGAAATCTAATTCATCCCAATGTGCATCAAATATCATTTGATTCAAAGCTTTAGCAGCCATTGGTCCACGCCAGATCACTGCCTGATTTGGTTGGGTGAAAAATCCTATAGACAAGACTTTTATTCCATAGTTTTCAACAGGTAGCATTTTAGATTTTCCATCGATGTCTTTTGCTAATGGACGTTCATCTTCTACGTCAAACATAATTGGGATTGATGGTCCGTAAACATCTGCATCTAAAATACCTACCTTAAATCCCATTTTTGATAAAGTAACCGCCATATTAGCCGTTACAGTAGATTTTCCTACGCCTCCTTTTCCAGAAGCTATAGCAAGAATATTTTTTATTCCGGGAATTGGATTTCCTTTAATTTCATTAACAGGTTCAGCAGGTGCTTCTACTTTTAAATTAACCGTAATCTTAGCTTTTTCATAGACCAAATCGTGAATCACTTTCATGATATCAACTTCAGTTCTCTTCTTGGCCTGTAAACTAGGATTCTTAATAGTAATGTCAACAATTACCTCATCACCAAATGTAATCACATTTTTAACTGCTCCAGTCTCTACCATATT
>CAYTSL010000250.1:0-3342 GCA_964440415.1 uncultured Flavobacteriaceae bacterium | reverse complement strand
TGATTATTTAGTTTACAAAAAGTTAGTAAACAAATATAGCAAATCGTTACATAAACTTTAAATAATAAAATTGTAAAATTATATTGTAGATTTATAAAAAATACTTAAATTTGCAGCTCGAAAAAAGTTAAGAAGTTTTATTGAATTAGAGATGAAAAAAGATATACATCCAAAGAATTACAGATTAGTAGCATTTAAAGATATGTCCAATGACGATGTGTTTTTAACTAAATCTACTGCAAATACAAGTGAAACAATTGAAGTTGATGGTGCTGAATATCCATTGGTAAAAATGGAAATATCAAGAACTTCGCATCCTTTTTATACTGGTAAATCTAAATTGGTTGATACTGCTGGACGTATTGATAAGTTCAAAAACAAATATGCTAAGTTTAAAAAATAAGCGAATAAAAAAATATATTTAATGAAAGCCTTTCTACTATTGAAAGGCTTTTTTATTTTTACACAAAAGCATTCACATGAACTATATTCTTTTTGATGGTCCATTTCGTAATAATCTATTGCCTTTTACATATACAAGGCCAGTTGCTGATATAAGAATTGGCATTTTAACCATTCGGGAGAAATGGGAAGCGTATCTAGGGTTTACTACAACGACTATTACAGAGGATTATCTATCTGATAAGTACCCAATGATAGAAATGGAGGAGAATATCATGATAAATGCATCCTTTTTACCAAATTATAAATTGATTGATTTAATTAAAGAACTTAAAGAAAATCAAGCTATTTTTAAAGATGAGGATGTTATAGCTTTTTATACTAAAGATACCCAAGAAGATATCGATTTTAAAAAATATGATGCCATTGAATTTGATGAAAACGTTCTTAAAGTGGAAAATACTTGGGATATCTTTGCTAAAAACGGAGAGGCTATTCTGGATGATTTTCAATTGATTACTAAAAACAGAAAATCCAAACCCATACCTTCATCGATAAATGTAATTAATCCAAAGGATGTTTTTATTGAAGAGGGTGCAGAACTAGAATTTGTAACCTTAAATGCTAGTACAGGTCCTATCTACATAGGAAAGGACACTCAAATAATGGAAGGAAGTATAATAAGAGGTCCTTTTGCCTTATGTGAAGGCGCCATAGTAAAATTAGGATCAAAAATCTATGGACCAACAACAGCTGGACCACATTGCAAAATTGGAGGAGAAGTAAATAACTCGGTGCTTTTCGCTTATTCTAATAAGGGACATGAAGGATTTTTAGGAAATTCTGTTCTTGGCGAATGGTGCAATATAGGTGCAGATACTAATAATTCTAATCTTAAAAATAACTATGCTGAAGTAAGATTATGGGATTACAATACAGAAGGGTTTACAAAAACCGGATTACAATTCTGCGGACTAATGATGGGTGATCACAGTAAGTGTGGAATTAACACTATGTTTAATACAGGAACTGTAGTTGGAGTGAGCGCCAATATTTTTGGTAGTGGATTCCCTCGTAATTTTATTCCTAGTTTTAGTTGGGGTGGAAGCCATGGTTTTACGACTTATTTAACAATAAAAGCTTTTGAAGTTGCTGAAGTTGTTATGAAAAAACGTAATGTAGTTTTTACAAAACAAGACGAAGCCATTTTAGAACATGTTTTTAAGGAAACAAAAAAATTCAGAAAGCAGGATAGCTAATCTTTTCTAACCCTTTTTAGATCTAACAAATTAATTGGATTTATTCCAAGTCCTTTAACTCCCTTTCTAGTAAATCGAACCACTTCATCATAATATAAAGGAACCATAATAGCCTTTTGCATAGCTAAAGAATCCATAGTTACATATAATTGCTTTCTTTCTTCAATATTATTAATAGTAAAAGCTTTATTATACAAACTATCAAATAAAGAATCTTTATAGTGAAAATAATTAGATCCGTTAGGCGCAAAATTCTTACTATAGAATATCGATAAATAGTTTTCGGCGTCCAAGTAATCTGCAATCCATGAACTTCTGAACATGTCAACTTTTCCGTTAGATCTTGCACTTCTTAAAGATGCTTCTGGCATAACATCTAAATTTATTATCAACCCTGCTTTTTCAAGTTCTTGTTGAATAAATTCACAAAAACTTAAGTAATTATTGGTTGTTGTTAGTGTTATTTCCGGGCTAGAAATTCCACTTTCATTTTTAAATTGATCCACTAACTGTTTCGCTTTTTCAGGTTGATAAGAGAAACCTGCAGACTCATTGTGTCCTGGAAGTCCTATTGGTATAAAACCACCATAAGCAGGATTGCCAATGCCATTGCGTAAATAGGTCATCATTTTTTTTCTATCGAAACCATAGTTTATCGCTTTTCTAATTAATTCCGATTGTATTTCTGGTGTCTTGGAGTCTAGGTAAAATCCTAAATATTCAGTATTTAAATAAGGACCTCGAATCATGTTTATAGTTTCGGCATATTTTTTTCGCAACTCTCCATCTCCGGTTAGCAGCTCGTCTTTATATGATGCATCTAAACTGTTTAAAAAATCTATATTGCCTTGAGCAAATTGTAAGAACTCACTTTGCTTATCCGGTAAAAATGTAATCGCAATGGCTTCCATATACGGAAGAGATTCACCATTTGAGTCATGTTCAAAATAATAGTTATTCTTTCTAAAAATTAGTTTTATGTTTTCTTCCCATCTTTTAAATTTAAAGGGTCCGGTACCAATCGGATTAGATCTAAATTCACTGCCATAATATTCCACTATTTCTTTGGGCACAACAGAACAGTATTTCATGGATAGTAAGCCAATAAAAGCAGGAAATGGTTGCTTTAATTTAATTTGAAAAATAGTATCATTTATAGCTTCAAAGTCGTCAACTTTGTTTAAAACCCAGCTTCCGGGAGCAGCGACCTTTTCATCTCTTAAACGGTTTAAACTATACTGAAAATCTTCTGCAACAACCAACCTTGTTGAATCTTTTCCAAATAAGGAATGTTTGTGGAAATAAACATCATTACGTAAGGAAAATGTATAAGTCAGAGCATCTTCAGAAATAGTCCAGTTTTTAGCAATACTAGGAATAATATTCAAGTGACTATCCATTTCAACCAAGCTATTAAATAGTTGATTGGCAACCCATGTATCTTGTAAAGTCCTTGAAAATGCAGGGTCCAGTGTGTTTATGTTTGCGTGTTCGTTGTATCTGAAAACTAGATTGTCCTTATTAGAATTTGTTGAATTTTTACAGTTAATAAACAAAAAGAACCCACAAACAACTGATATGTAAATAATTACTTTCCAATTGTGATTTGATTTCAACTTTATCATAAAATTTATTAGTTGTAAATTTGCACGCTTGGTAAAAATACAAGAATGAACGCTAG
>CAYTSL010000249.1:0-3362 GCA_964440415.1 uncultured Flavobacteriaceae bacterium | reverse complement strand
GGTTTTGAGTCTTTAATGTCTAAAATGAAGGCTCATTTGCACTATATTTCAAGGGAAATACCCCTATTTATTGCTAGATTGGCTTCATTTTATTTGCATAAAGCTATTTTCGTAACGAAGTCAAGTAAAAACAAATACCAATCAAAATTATTAATAAATCACTGGGGTTAATACACAAACTCCCGTTGTAAGCAATTAGGCATAACCTATTAGAATAAAATGTACCTTTATTCCTAATCAACACTATTATGAAGAAAAGAATTCTATTATTAATGATAATCGGAGTTTTACTCTCTTGTAATAAAAATGATGATTCAAATCTCGAAACGGAATTATTTGGAAATTGGAAACTTATACAAATGACCGGTAATTTTCCAAATTCTGAAACAACTGGTTCTGAAATGAGTTGGCAAGAAGTATATTCATTAAATCGTGACGGGACTTTTCTAAAATCAAGAAATAGAAATGGAGTAATATCAGAAGTTTCTGGCACGTATATTTTAAGTAATTCTTCAAACGAAAGATTGTTATTATTTACGTTTAATAGCGAAAGTGAAATTATTGGATCTTGTTATTCCGATTTAAAAGAAACAATGTCTTTTCAATCTGAAAACACGTTTTATAGCACATGGAATGCTTGTGATGGACCAGGTCTAAAATATGAAAAAGGAAATTAAAACTAACCATAACCATTCCTTTGCGTGCAATTGAAATTATCCGATGGTATATTGAACTATAAAAACTGATGACTATGAAAACAATGACTTGCAAACAATTAGGTGGCGCATGTGACTTTGAATTCCATGCAGACACTTTTGAGGAAATGGCAGAACAAAGTAAAAAACATGGAATGAAAATGTTCGAATCTGGTGATGAAGGACACCTAAAAGCAATGAATGAAATGCAGGAACTAATGCAGTCTCCTGACGCTATGATTGAGTGGTTTGATAATAAGAGAAAGCAATTTGATACTTTGCCAGAGAATGACTAATTATCATAATAAACTGCATATAACAACGGTAATAATTACGAGATTATATTCCTAGGGAATAACCAATCATCTAAGCCACCAACATCATAAGAAGATAAAGATTTATGAATTCAATCGCCTTACATACTAGCGAGCTAGTCAAATCCCTCGAGGCAAAAGCCATAGAAGGCGGTAAGATGTCAGAGGTGTTTCTTGTTGCCTGTGGTGGCTCTCTAGTAGATCTGTATCCCGCCAAGTTCTTCTTGGCGAGTGAAAGCTGTCGTTTGCGTACAGAACTCTATACATCCAACGAGTTTGTTCATGCAGTACCGAAAGTGCTCGGAAATAGGTCGGTTGTCATCGTTTGCTCACACAGTGGTGATACGCCAGAGTCTGTTGAGGCCGTGAAAGTTGCTAAAGCAGCCGGTTCGCTTATTGTCACGTTAACTCACCAGGAGTCGTCGAAAATTGCTGCTTTTTCGGATTGCAACATTGAATACGAATGGGGTGATGAATCAAGTGTTCAAAATAACCCAATGGCAATCACACTGGCTCTTTGCCTTGAAATATTACATCATTCTGAGGGCTATGTGAATTATCACGATTTTCAGGATGCATTACTAAAGATAGATGATGTCGTTGAAGCAGCACACAACAAAGTGGGCGAGAGAGTCGTGACATTTGCAGAGAATTATCAGGATGAGAAATTGTTCTATGCTTTGTCTAGCGGAGCAAGCTATGGGCACGCTTATGGCTTTGCTATCTGCTCTTTGATGGAAATGCAATGGCTGCACGCAAGCGCAATTCATTCCGGCGAGTTTTTTCATGGTCCTTTTGAAGTGACAGACAAAAAAACCAATTTCATTGTATTGGTGAATGAAGGCCGTACGCGCCCACTTGATCAGAGGGTGATCGCTTTCCTTAAAAGTTATGCGAAGAATTATGTAGTAATCGACGCCAAAGAGCTCGGTATTGCTGTGCTTCCCGAGTCAGTTGTCGAGTTTTTCAATCCGATCTTGTTCTACAGCGTGCTGTGTGATTACCGGGAAGCATTGTCAAAAATCCGTAATCATCCGCTAGAAACACGACGTTATATGGGCAAAGTGAAATACTAATTTTAATGGAAGGGGTAGATCGCACAATAAAAGTTATAGGTATCGGCGACAATGTCGTGGACGACTACATTAACATTCGGACGATGTTTCCGGGTGGTAATGCGCTCAATTTTTCGGTATATGCATCAATGTTGGGTTGCGACTCGGCTTATCTGGGTGTTTTTGGAAGCGATTACAGTGCTAAGCATGTGCAGCGAACACTCACTGAAATGGGCCTAGATACTTCCCATTGCCGAAGTGTTGACGGACCAAATGGGCGGGCAATTTTAACAATCAAGGATGGTGAAAGAGTTTTTATTTCATCCAACGAAGGCGGGATTGGTAAATCCGTTCCTATGGAATTCATTTTCGACGATCTCGATTACCTGCAATCGTTTTCAATTGTGCATACCAGTGCGTACAGCTATATGGATGGCTATTTGTCCCAATTGCAAGGACTGAATCTCTTGGTCAGCTACGATTTTTCGGATGACTTCGAGAGCGAACATGCGCTATCCCTGTGCCAGTATATCGACATCGGGTTTTTTTCCTGTGCCGAATGGACCGAAGAAGCGACTATGGATCTTCTCGAGATTGCTGTGAGTCGAGGCTGTACCCTCGCGATGGCCACACGAGGCCCCCAAGAAGTGATTCTATACGAAGGTCAATCGTGGTTTAGACAGGCTCCCCAGGCAGTGACACCAACAGACACGCTCGGAGCTGGAGATGCCTTTATCAGCGGATTCCTGATTTCCTATGTCGGAGGCAAAGCGAACAGCAGTATTCAGATGCCCTCATTAATTAAAGGCTCCCTGAAGAAAGCTGCTTCATTCGCTGCAGAGATTTGCCAGGTTCAAGGTGCTTTCGGACACGGTTTACGCTATTGAACTGAACATTCGCAAGAAATCTGGTAACGGTACCGGGAATCATATAAATTTCGATTAATCAGCTATATTTGAAAAAACCTAAAATACTAACTATGATAAAATTAAATATTCTTTCCATATTCCTACTGTTTTCCTTAGCTACCTCAGCACAAGAAAAAAAGCAAGATTCAAGCTCAGTACCAGAACCTAAATCATTTATTACCAGCCATCAAAGTACTAACGGGGGGAAAACTATTAGATATAAGGCCATTGCTTCAGAAACATATTTAAAAAATAAATCTGACAAACCGGTTGCTTCTATATGGTCAGTAGCATATGTTCAGGAAGGAATAGGTGACCTCACAAAACGCCCGGTTACTTTTGTTTTTAATGGAGGTCCCGGATCGGCATCAGTGTGGCTGCATATGGGGA
>CAYTSL010000248.1:0-3369 GCA_964440415.1 uncultured Flavobacteriaceae bacterium | reverse complement strand
CTTGCTACAAAACCTAGAATAGTATCTTTAAATATCAACAGAATAACAGCAGAAGCTGCACCAAAAGCTGTTAGAAACTTCCAGACTGCTGTTTCTGTAATTACGGCAAACACAAAAATAAAACCTCCTATCCAGGCAAATATCATGAATACTTGAATGTAGCTGTCAATTGGCTTATCCTTTAAGCGAGGTAAAGTTTTTAAGTAATCCTTAATCGTGTTTAAAAGACTTCTGATTATCCACAAGGTTAAAACCACTGCAAACACCTGTAGGGCTTTCAGAATTATATTTTCGAAGAATGGAAAATCAATGAATACATAAGGAATAAATTCAATGGCAATCAACAATGGGATGATATGTGCTATGTTTCTGGACACCTTATTGGCAACCATCAGATCATCAAAATTAGATTTTGAGCGTTCTGCAAACCGGCTGAATGCTGTCAATAGAAGTTTCCTTACCAAAAAATCAACAATAAAAACTACAATGAGTAATGCTATCAATAATGCCAGCATATTCAAGTATTTAGCTGTAACCGTTGATGTACCAACAGAAATAAGATAATCGTATAACCAATGAACAATTCGTTCCATAACAATTAATTTAAGAGTGCAAAAATACTACGATTTAAGGAATTAAGCTATTAAATCATCCTCATTAATCGTCATTACGAGGAATGCAGTGACGAAGAAATCTTTCTGTTAGGAGTTCCAAACAAGCTAAAAAGCCAACCTATATGTCATATTGAGCCTGTCGAAGTGTTTTTTGTGTTTTACGCAATCAAGATCAACTTCGACAGGCTCAGTTTGACAACGTGAATACATTGCTTTTTAGAATGTTCTTATTGACGTAACTAATTAAATTCCAGATATATCCCTTAAAACTTGAACTTCACCTACTTGCAAATCTCCAAGAAGAATGTTTCCTATTCTAACTCTCACTAGACGAAGTGTAGGATACCCAACTGCCGAGGTCATTTTACGCACTTGCCTGAATTTACCCTCGGTTAAGGTAATTGAAACCCATGAAGTTGGACCATGTCTGTCATCACGAATCCTTCGGCTGCGTTCAGGAAAATTAGGTGATGGTTTAAGTTTAAATACCTTACAAGGTTTCGTGATATACTTTTGGCCTTTAAATCCTATTTCTACACCTTTTTGCATTTGCTTAATAGCATCAGCTGTAATATCGCCATTTACTTGTGCATAGTATTCCTTTTCAATATCATGACCTGTAATATGAGCACTTGTTTTACCATCTGTAGTTAGTAGGAGCAAACCTTCCGATTTTTCATCCAATCTACCAATAGCCATAGTATTATCTGGAAAGGAGTAAAGCTCTCCCAAAAATCGTTTTTTACGTTCATCTTTTGAATTGCTAATAAACTGACTCATGATTCCGTAAGGTTTGTACACCATAAAATGTTGATGTATTTCTGGTAATCCTTCGTATTTAATGTTGTTCATAATTAATGAAGTACAAATTACGATTATTAGGATTAAAATTTATAAGTATGATAATTATCATGGTATAATATTTATATCAATCGTTTATTTGCGATAAGCAATGAAACGAAGTTTAGAACATATTAATTATCACGAAACAACGGAGGAGTTGGCTCGTTTTGCAAAAGCTATCAGTCACCCAACGCGTATTGCTATTTTAAGACATTTAGAATCACAATCCTGTTGTTTTACTGGCGATTTAGTTGAAGTATTCCCTTTAGCACAATCAACCATTTCGCAACATTTAAAGGAATTAAAAGATGCTGGTTTAATTCAAGGCGAATTAAAACCACCAAAAATAAAATATTGTATTAATAAGGAAAATTGGGGAAAGGCAAAATTACTTTTTCAGGATTTTTTTGATTGATAAAACACATCATTTAAAATGAAAAAAAGCATTAAAGTATTGGGTACAGGTTGTCCGAAATGTAAAACTATGACACGTCTTGTGCAAGATGTAGTTACCGAAAATAATATAGATGTCACAATTGAAAAGGTTGAAGACATCATGGAGATCATGAAATTTGATGTGATGACTACTCCTGCTTTGGTCATTGATAATGTTGTTACCGTAAAGGGTAGAGTACCAAGTAAAAATGAAGTCCTAAAATTATTGCAAACCAGCAACTTGAAAGAAGACACTGCAAACAACAACCGTTGCTGTTCTTAAACATTTATAAACAATAACAATGTTTAATTGGGTAGAACACATAGCAGATTGGTTCGTGTTTTCTGTTTTGGGAATGGAAGAAGGCAGTCATTTAGCTTCAGCCTTAAATTTCTTTATTTACGATACAGTAAAGATTCTATTACTCTTATTCGTTATCATCTTTTTAATGGGAATAGTGAATAGTTATTTCCCAATAGATCGAGTCCGGAACTACCTTTCCAGAAACAAATTATATGGATTAGAATATCTTATGGCAAGCCTCTTTGGTGTGGTGACACCTTTTTGTTCTTGCTCATCAGTTCCTTTGTTTATCGGTTTTGTACGTGGTGGAATTCCACTCGGAGTTACTCTTTCTTTTTTAATAACTTCTCCTTTAGTAAACGAAGTTGCTATTGGCCTATTTGTAGGCTTATTTGGCCTTAAAACAACCTTGATCTATATAATAAGTGGGATCCTTTTAGGAACCATTGCAGGTGTAATTTTACAAAACTTGAAGCTTGAAAAGTATTTAACACCTTGGGTAAAAACCGTTTTAAAGGATGCTCAAAGAGAACAAGAATCCTTTGAATCAGAAAAAACACCTTTTAAAGAAAGACTACCAATAATCTGGAATGAAGTTATGAAAATACTAAATGGTGTAGTACCATACGTAATTGTTGGTATTGCCATAGGTGGATTGATGCATGGTTACATCCCTGAAGGTTTTTTTGAGCAATACATGAGTAAAGACAACCTATTTGCTGTGCCTTTAGCGACACTATTTGCAGTACCAATGTATAGTAATGCGTCTGGTATTTTACCTGTAGTACAAGTATTGGTAACCAAAGGAATTCCGATAGGAACTGCCATCGCTTTTATGATGGGAGTTGTTGGACTATCATTGCCAGAAGCTATGTTATTAAAAAAAGTAATGACCTTTAAATTGATTGGAGTATTTTTTGGAGTGGTGAGTCTTTGCATTATCATTTCGGGATATCTATTTAATATAATCTTATAACACAAATAAAATGAAACAGTTTAGTATTTTATCATCACTCGTAATTAGTTTATTGCTTTTTTCATGCAACGGAAGGGCTCAAAACAAAGCATCAGATGCGCAATTAAAAGCAAACACTATTGAAGTTTTTGATTTTCACACTACCAACAGATGTGTGACTTGTAAAGCCATTGAAGCAAATACACAATATACTTTAG
>CAYTSL010000247.1:0-3370 GCA_964440415.1 uncultured Flavobacteriaceae bacterium | reverse complement strand
ATTACTCGATACATATTATTTCTCACTTTAATAAAACGTATAGCAAAACTGCAGATTTACATTCAGCCATTCACGAATCGATTCAAATTAGCGGCAAAGCAATAATAATAAATGTTGTTGCCGTTTCGGCGGGATTTTTAGTGCTTATATTTTCAGATATGGTACCACTCCAGTATTTTGGTATCCTAATTGCAATAAGTATGTTTAGTTCTGGATTAGGTGCTTTAACCTTGCTACCAGCAGTATTAATTTTAAAACACAGAAAACATAATATCTCATCTTAATTTTCTAAAAATGGATATAAAAAAATTATTGATTTTAGTATTTCTATTATTAAGTATACCTGTTAAAAACTATGGACAAAACGCTGAAGTATTACTTCAAAAAATGGATGCTCTTATAGCCGCTCCTAAAGATCGTATGGCTACTGTTGAAATGACTGTTACAAATAAAAAGAATGTCTCAAAAGTACGTGAAGCTATTTTAAAACAAAAGGGAGCCGACAGAAAACTGTACCGTTACACTAAACCAGAAAAAAAGGCGGGAATTGCTACGTTATCACTCCCAGATGGTGTTATGTGGCTATATATGCCATCATTTGGAAAAGCCATAAAAATATCGCTTTTAAGTAAGAGTCAAGCGTTTACTGGAACTGACTTTTCATACGAAGATATGAGTGGTGTCCCCTATAATACGCGCTACGAACCAAAAATGCTGAAATCTGAAAATGATAGTGAATACTTACTTGAATTAACACCTAGATCTAATAAAACAACGTATTCTAGAATTGTATTATCGTTAAACAAAAACCATAACTACCCTATTAAAATGGCCTTTTTTGATAAAGACAATAATTATAAAAAACTAGCAATTTATAAATATGAAAAAAAGGACTCCTACTGGTATGCTAAAGAGGTTTTAATGACCGATTTAAGAAAAAAACATTCAACAAAAATAGTGATGAAAGACATTAAATTCAATCAGGGTTTAACTAATGATGAATTTACTATTGAAACCTTAAAACAATAAACTATTTAGTCTATAAAACTATAGGTTTTTGTTGCATATTTCTTATTTTTAATAGCCTCCCGAAGTTCTAGTAGCGTATAATAAGGGGAGTCATCAGCAAAAATATTGGCCAGCCATGATGGTATACCGCCTCCTGGATCTACTTGCATTTGAAAGTCTATTTTCAGCTTATTTGAAGGTAAAACGGTAGCCTTCCAAAAGCCATCACCATTAATTCTAACGAAATCATCTTTTTCTGCTAAATAATCCTCAAGCAATTTAATAGCAACAGTTAAGGTTTTAGTTTTAGAATCCCATTTAAAACTATTTAAATAAACGCCATCACGATTTTTGTAAGGAAATGGTGCCTTGGCAACTGCATAATAAATTTGCATAGAATCTCCCTTGCGTTCTAACAGTTCAGTGTCTTTTAATTTATAACCCCAAACATCTAAATCATCTATATCGTACAACAAACTCAAAAAAGCATGTATATCTTGATCGATAATCATTTCTGCCTTAAAGGCTTTAAAATCTGACGTTGCTACCGGTTTAGTATACACCTTAATATCATCAGAATCTTTTGCTAATTTCCAATCCTCTTGAGCATACATAGACCATTGGCAAAGGCTTATTATAACAGTTAATATGAAAATAGAGGATTTATATTTCATCTTAAATGATATCTAAATTTAATGGAATGGAATAATTTAATTCTGTCATGGCGAACTGAAAAGCCTCTGTCAAAATATCCAACTGTTGTTTGGATATAATGTGATTATTCTTTTTATAAGAGGCCATGCTGTTAACGTAATCATGGATATTGGATTCAGCACGTTCAAACCCGGAAATATTGAGTTCTGAATACACATGTTTCACAACATGCATTGGTTTATTCTCAAGTTCTTCAAAACATACTTCTACCAAATTCCCCTTTGGAATACGAGATTTCTGCTCAAAATAATCGGTCATGAGTTGCTTATATAAATGCACAACCTCATCAGTAATTTCCTTTTGTGAAATATTCTGAAGCTGTAAATGTGGTAACATTTTTGTAAAAAAATTTTGAGTAGACAAGAATACCTCTATCGGGTTTCGATGAATATGTATAAACTTAGCATTGGGAAACATCTCCAACAACACCTCTATTCTCCCAGTATTCGATGGGTTTTTCGAAAGGTATAATTGCGTATTTGTATTTTTAAGTGACTTTGTAATTAATAATTTATAATTGGCTTTCCATCGCTCCTTTGCTGCATTATCAATACCTTCAAATCTTATAAAGCGCTTGTAAAACAATTTAATATTTCTGGGAAACATCCAAAAATAATAGAAAGATATTGGTGTTTTATCACCTAAAGCAAACTCTTCTTCTTGAGGTAGTTTTGTTCCTAAAGTCACATTGTCTCCAGCACGTTTTCCTGGCATCAGAACTCTGGTAAAACCTTCAAATAAAAAATTACCCAGCTTATTAAATATAGTATCCGGAAAAACACTTTGATAGGTAGTTGTATAACCCATTTGAGGGTCTTTACACAACAAATTATGAAGGTGGGTTGTTCCACTTCGCCAGTGTCCTAAAATAAAAATCGGACTTTCTGTAGAGGCGTACTTTTTATATTTAGGATTAATTAATAGGCGCTCATAAGTTCTAAATGGCCAATTGATTAGATTAACAATAACCATTAGAAAAAAACGAAAAGAAAATCTAAGAGAAATGGTATACTTAAAAATAAAACCTAATAAAATCTGAAAAGAATAGCCCACAGCAGGTGGCATTAATACGCCCTTCTTACTTTGCTTTTTTTCTTGAGACATGAAATAATGTATTTGCTTTTATTTAACACTATAAATATCAAAAAAAACCTTGAAGAATTAATGCTTCAAGGCTTTTTTATTTTCACTTTTATGTTAATTAGTTAATCATCAGATTTAGTCCTTTTGCGTTTGTTTTTTAACGTGTAGGCATATCCTAAGGAAAAGGACAAACTACCCATATGAACTGTTCCAAAAGTATCGGTATCATTCTGTAATGGAATAAAACCATAACTTCCTCTTGCATCAAACAAAATTTCACCCGTCTCACAAACTTGATAACTCGCACCTATACCAAGCATGGCTCCAAAATCCATATTAGCTAAATCATTATTAACGTCTGTAGTCGCATTAAAATCTTGAGCTGGCAAATCAACAAAGAACCAATCTTGTGGTGGGTCTTGAGGATTGGCTGGAACTTGCACAGGCATAGTACCTGCTTCATCATAATACAATTGACTTGTTCCTGATGTTTCTTGCTTCGGGCTAATAATAAAATCTACATAAGGTCCTGCATTTACGTAAACACCCCATTTATCATCTAAAT
>CAYTSL010000246.1:0-3385 GCA_964440415.1 uncultured Flavobacteriaceae bacterium | reverse complement strand
GCCGAAGTAAAACCTAAAGCCAAAGAAAAAACAGAACCTAAAGTTGAAAAAAAGGAGAAAGATTAGAATTTATCTACTCTTTATTTTTTAATAAGATTAGCTAATTTTTTTCCTATTATGTAGGCTACGAAAATAGCTAATACTACTATCACTATATTAATAAATACATATAGAGTATATAATATTATGTTTTCTTTTGAGTTAAAACAAAATCCATTGTTTAGGCAAACTTCCAATTTGGTTTCAGAGAAAAAGGTCATTAAAAAACTAACTAACAAAAAGACACCAGCTAAAGAGAACAAATAGATTCCTATTTTATTTTTTGGTTTTAGTCCTGTAGGTTTAAATACGTTGCGCTCTGTTTCAGTACGCTTATCATTTTGTAAGGACCAAATGGGTTTGCTATTGGGATTGTCCATATTAAAAATTAACGTGTAAACACCAATTCTGTTTCACTTGATTGATTGATATCAAACCCATAACCCTCGCAATTGAAACCTTTAAGGTCATCAACCGTTTTAGCATTAGTATCAATTATATAGCGAGTCATTAATCCTCTTGCTATTTTGGCAAAAATTGCAATGTTCTTATATTCACCATTCTTGAATTCTTTGAAAGTCACTTTTATTACTGGAACTTTTAAAGCTTTGGTATCAATGGCTTTAAAATATTCATTGCTCGCCAGATTTACGAATATTTCGTCTTCTTTTAATTCGTCATTCAAGGCTTGAGTCACTTTCTTTCTCCAAAATTCATATAAATTCTTATTCTTACCAACAGGAAATTTGGTACCCATTTCCAATCTGTAAGGTTGCATGAGATCCATTGGTTTTAAAATTCCATATAATCCAGAAATGATTCGGATGGTATCCTGAACCTTTTCCAGTTTTTCCTTTGGAATTGTATAGGCATCCAATCCTCTATATACATCCCCATTAAAGGTATAAATTGCTTGTCTTGCATTTTCTTTATTAAATGGGAGTTGCCATTCCTGATTGCGCTCATAGTTAAGCTCACTTAAGTTGGCAGAAATACTCAAAAGCTTTGATAAGCTTTTAGGTGATTTCTTTTTTAGTAATTTATTTAAACGTTCTGCTTCGTTTAAAAAACAAGCTTCTGTCATAGAATTAGTTGGGACTTTACGTTCTAGATCTAGTGATTTTGCAGGTGATAATACTAATTTCATCTTCTAAGTTTAATTCAACTAAATTAATTCAATTCTTCTATTTTTCCATCTATAAAAGCGAAATTATAATCGCCTTTTATTATAAAATTAGATGTGTATGCAGTTTCCATGGTTGGATACCATTTTTTTATGGTTTTATCAATTAATATAAACAACCCTTCGTCATTTCCTAAAGCACAAAACCTGTTAAAATCACCATCAAAAATTGGTATTGGTTTTATTTGATTGATGCTATTATAAATACGTTCAATGTTTGTAGTAGCAATGGCCATTTCACTTATTGAGATTATGGTGTTTGGAGAGAATGCAAAATCACTTTCTAAATTTATACGGTCTCTGGCAATAAATTCCATGATGTTTTTATCGGCATCATAAAAATAGATGGCCTTGGCCTTCCAGTTTGAAAAGTCTGCAATTTTCTCACCATCGCAATCTAAAACCTCTGTTCGCTTTCGTAACCAAATCAAAGCATCATTAATAGCGTTACTTGGAATATTAAAAGCCAAATGATAAGGTTTAACATTTTTATTAAACTGAAAGCTTAAAACACTTTCACCTGCCTTAAAAGAGATTTTATCTGGAGAATCAAACAATTGTTCAAATCCTAAAACAGATTTATAGAATTGCTTTTGATTATGAATGTTATTAGTGAATAATATGACTTCTTTGATCTTCATGTCTAAAAACTGATCAAATTTACATTAGATTTGGAGTATTAACTATCAATTAAAACAGTTAAGATTTATGTAATAATAAGTATTTTCTATTTCTGATGGTGTGAGTAATGACGCCATTTCTCAATGCATTGTTGCATATCGTCTGGAACCTCTGAAGTAAATCGCATAAATTCTCCTTTTTTAGGATGCTCAAATCCTAGTGTTTTAGCATGAAGAGCCTGCCTTGGTAAAATTTTAAAGCAATTATCAACAAACTGCTTGTATTTAGTAAAGGTTGTTCCTTTTAATATCCTTTCTCCTCCATATCGTTCATCATTAAACAATGTATGTCCAATATGTTTCATATGAACACGTATTTGGTGTGTTCTTCCTGTCTCTAGCCTACAGCTTACTAAAGTGACATAACCCAATCGTTCTAATACTTTGTAATGAGTCGCAGCTGGTTTTCCTTTGTCGGCATCATCACCAAGAAACACTGTATTTTGTAATCTGTTCTTTGGATGTCTACCAATATTGCCTTCAATGGTTCCTTCATCCTCATCCATATTACCCCAAACCAAGGCTACATATTCTCGCTCACTGGTTTTTTTGGCAAACTGAAGCGACAAATGAGTCATGGCTTCTTCAGTTTTAGCTACGACTAACAATCCGCTCGTATCCTTATCAATTCTATGAACCAATCCTGGTCTATCGCTAGAATTAAGAGGCAAATTATCAAAGTGATATATAAGTGCATTAATTAAAGTACCTGAATAGTTGCCATGTCCTGGATGAACAACCATTCCTGCTGATTTGTTTACAACTAAAAGTTGGTCATCTTCATAAACGATTTCTATTGGTATATTTTCACCAACAAGCAAATGTTCGTGAGGAGGATGTGCAAATAATACTCTTATTGCATCATTGCCCTTTACCTTGTAGCTTGATTTTACAGGAACGTCATTAACAAAAACACTTCCGTTTTTTGCGGCTGTCTGAATTTTATTACGTGTCGCATTCTCAATAAAATTCATTAAATATTTATCTATTCTAAGAGGCGATTGACCCTTTTCGACTGTAAATGAATAATGCTCATAAAGTTCGTCATCATTTTTATCAATACTATCTGAAGTCTGTTCCATAATTGGATTTAGTTTACAGAAGGTCTCTTCCCGTTGCCTAAAACCAAATCAATTTTACTGGTTTTTGGTAGCTCCGTTCCTTCCTTAATGGTTTTTCCTTCAAATTTTAGATCCAAAACTTGATCTTTTGCTATATTATCTACATAGGTAATCTTACCAATTTTAAATCCAAGTGCTTGTAATGTCGGCTTTGCTTGTCTATAAGTTCGCTCCTTTAAGCTAGGAACCAAAATCTTTCTGTATCCAGAAGGGTTCAGGGTTAGATAGATCTTTCTATTTTCTTTAACTTTTTCACCAGCCTTTGGGCTTTGTTCAATCACGGAATATTTGGGGTAATTAGGATTGTAATTTGCTGAATCCTGAACCTGTAAAACCAAGTTGTTATCTTCCAATTCTATTTT
>CAYTSL010000245.1:0-3404 GCA_964440415.1 uncultured Flavobacteriaceae bacterium | reverse complement strand
TTATTTGTTACAAATCGTCAGTAAAATGCTTTCTCTCCTTATCCTTTGCAAATTTGTCCTTGTTATACTGAATTGAATTTCCTTTTGGTATTGATAAAGATTTCCAATTTTCTCCTTTTATCATTTTGCCTAAAAAAACTATTTGTCCAATGTGATAGGAGTAATGTGCTAATTGCCTGTTAATAGCCTCGGTAACCGTATGCCCTTGATTGCGTATATATATGATACGTTCAAAGTCATCATCCTGTAAAGGTTTGAGGGCATTAAACAAACAATCCCACCCTTTATCCCAAGCATCAATCATATCATCTTTAGAAAAGTAAGGGTATTCAAATTCAGTATCTCGATGTCTCCAATCCTTTTCTCCATCTTCAGTTAAAAAGTTGGTCCATCTGCTTAACATGTTACCAACAAGATGTTTAACAATAATGGCAATGCTGTTACTTTCGCTATTATATTGCCATTGAATGTCCTTGTTCTCCAATTGTGAAAACGAATTATCACCTAATTTTTTGTAATATTCAAATTGTTTGATAACACTTATTTTGTAGCTCGTCATAACCAAAATTAATATTGATGTTATTCACTCTTCGGCATAAACTTTAAAGCCGCACCATTGACACAATGTCGTTTACCTGTTGTTTCCCTTGGGCCATCATTAAAAACATGACCTAAATGTCCACCACAAGTAGCGCAATGTTCTTCTGTTCTTGAATATCCAAGATCGTGATCAGTAGAAAATTCCACATTACCAATAATTTCCCTATCAAAACTTGGCCACCCTGAACCAGAGTCATATTTATATTCACTCTTAAATAATGGTGTTTCACAAGCCTTGCAGACATAAGTTCCATTCAATTTATTGTCATTATAGGAACTTGAATATCTAGGTTCTGTTCCTGCTTTCCTTAAAACAGAATATTCCAGATCACTCAATTGTGATTTCCATTCTGCTTCAGTTTTAGTGACTTGATAGGTTTTCTTTTCTAATTCTTTTTTTTGTGCTTTGCTATTACAGCTGAACAGTAATAGGCAAAAGCCAAGTATTGCAATTTTTTTCATAATTAAAGATAACTATTTAATAAAATATTTTATCGTTAAGTCGATCATTAATCCAAATGATTACATATAGTTTTGTTATTATTCAAGACTAAATTTGATTAATTTCTACAGTTAATAGAAAAAATTGTCCTTTTAACGATTCATAATATAAATTTTTAAACGCTAGTCTTAATAAATTAGGAACGGTTTTTGTAAATTGGTCTGTAGATTAATTAATTTATTTAATACCTGTAAAATGAAATTTAAAAATATTATTGTCAGTCTATTTGTGGTGGCGTTATTCCTAGCCTGCACTACTAATCCGTTTACTGGAAAGCAAACGATGGCACTTGTACCTAATTCACAATTATTTCCTACAGCTTTTGCGCAATATGATCAGTTTTTAACTGAAAATAAAGTATTAAGAGGCACTAGAGATGCAGAAATGATAACAAGAGTTGGACAACGAATTGCAGTTGCTGCAGAACGTTGGTTAAACGCAAATGGATACCAAGGATACTTAAATGATTATAAATGGGAGTATAATTTGGTTGATGATGCAGCTGTTAATGCTTGGTGTATGCCAGGTGGTAAAATAGTTTTCTATACAGGTATATTACCAGTTGCAGAGAATGAGGCAGCTATTGCAGCTATTATGGGTCATGAAGTAGCGCACGCATTGGCAAATCATGGTCAACAAAGAATGAGTGCTGGAATGTTACAACAAATAGGCGCTGTAGCAGGAAATATAGCAATTAAAGATGATAAAGATAGAGATATGTTCAATCAATACTATGGTATAGGAACAACTATTGGTGCTATGTTGCCTTTTAGTAGAAGTCATGAAACAGAATCAGATAGAATAGGACTATATCTTACGGCAATGGCAGGTTATAATCCTGATGAAGCAGCAGAGCTATGGAAGCGTATGGCTGCAAGAAGTGGAGGTCAAGCACCACCAGAATTCTTAAGTACGCACCCTTCAAATCAAACACGTATTACAAATTTAACGGCTCTATCACCAACTGCAAAAGCAGAGGCAAAGAAATTTGGTGTAGCTTCGTTCAGACCTATTTCCAAATATTAGGCCTGTTTAAAAAAAATAAACTACTTTAGAAGCTGCTCAATAAAGAGCAGCTTTTTTATTTAAAGATTTATTATTATAAATGAATCTTTAAATAATCCCAATGAAGATTGGGATCTCATAATTTTGAGATTATGTTTTTATTAGCTAAAAATTTATATGAACCAACTCAAAAAGGGAAGTAAAAAATTACTAAATGCTTGGGCATTTTATGATTGGGCAAATTCAGTATATACCTTAACCATTGCTTCTTCAATATTTCCAATATTTTATTCCGCATTATTTTTAAGTGAAATTAAAACGGTTAATGCTTTTGGTTTTGATTTTAAAAGTACTGCACTTATAACTTTCGTTACAGCTTTTACCTTTTTGGTAGTTGCTTTTACGTCTCCTTTATTGTCTGGAATTGCTGATTACGTTGGTAATAAGAAAAATTTCATGAAATTCTTCTGTTATGTTGGAGGTGCTGGTTGTATAGGATTGTATTGGTTTAGTCTGGATCGTATATATTTAAGTCTGTTGTTTTATTTTATGGGATTAATTGGTTATTGGGGAAGTTTGGTGTTTTATAATTCCTATTTGCCAGATATTGCTTATCCAGAACAACAAGATAGTGTTAGCGCAAAAGGATTTTCAATGGGTTATATTGGAAGTGTAATTTTATTGATAGTGAATTTAGTAATGGTGATGAGTCAAGATACAGGAGAAGAGAAAATGCAAATGATGCGTTATTCCTTTATTACAGTAGGTTTATGGTGGATTCTGTTTAGTCAATACTCATTCTATGTTTTGCCTAAAGGTGTTTCAAGTGGGCATAAAGTCACAAAACATGTGATTTTTAATGGTTTTAAAGAGTTGAATTTAGTTTGGAAACAACTAAAAAAAGACTTAAGATTAAAACGTTATTTAAGAGCGTTCTTTGTGTTTAGTATGGCAGTTCAAACTATAATGTTGGTAGCTGTTTATTTTGGTGAAGAAGAGATCGCCTGGGGAAGTGATGGCGAGAAAACTACAGGATTAATAGTAAGCATTTTGGTTATACAATTAGTAGCTATTATTGGAGCAATATTGACCTCTAGAGCTTCTGCAAAATTTGGAAATATTAAAACCCTCATTTTTGTTAATTTCGTCTGGATGGCTTTATGTTTTTATGCTTATTTTATGGTAACCCCTGTTGAGTTTTATTTTGCAGCTGCATTTGTAGGATTGGTTATGGGAGGCATACAATCATTAGCTCGTTCTACTTATTCAAAATTTTTGCCAGAAACAGATGATACAA
>CAYTSL010000244.1:1168-3420 GCA_964440415.1 uncultured Flavobacteriaceae bacterium | reverse complement strand
ATAATAATACCATTGAACTTTACAATCCTTATAATGATACGTCGTACTTCTTACAGGGATATCAACGTTCTAATTTTGATTATGATTTTGTGTTTTATGATAATATTCATTATTTCTTGCAGGAATATGAAGCATGGGAAAAGTCTTATACCAGTGAATATGGAGCCTTGAATGAATTTGATAATGAAAATTATATGCAATTTTTATCTGGTGGCAACGACTCAACCTTTAGAAGTTCTCAAGATTTTGATATAGCAAACCCATATGATATTTTTTGGGATTATGAGGGAATCTATGGTGTTGGTGATGTATCTGGAGATTTGTATGTAAAAACTTTAACACTGGATTATGATTATTTTGACAATGAATTCTTTGAATTAAACGTTATAAATGATCAGGTAATAGAATTATTCCATGGAGAATCAGGTACTGTTTATGAGTTTACAGGTATGGGATATATTCAATATTTGAAAGCTGGTAAATCGATTGATAAAACCAAATCCTCTGATGAGAAGAAACGTAAACAAAGAACTAAGAAAAAAGATAATCCACGTGATAATACAAGAGAGTCTAAAAAATAAAAATACCCGAAACTAAATTTTTTGGTTGGTTATTTAGTTTCAAAACCGCTCATCTGTTTTTTATGCAGTTGGGCGGTTCATTTTTTAATTAAATAAAAATATTGCAAGGATTTAAAACACATAATTTCGTATTTTTATTTCATAATTTTAAAACACATAAAAACAATGGGATTATTTTCATTTATTAAAGATGCTGGAGCCAAAATATTTGGCGGAAAAACATCAGCAGAAAAAGCTGCAGAAGCTGTAGCAGCAGAATTAAGAGTAGAAGAAGCAGCTGCTAAACAATTGGAAGAAACAATAAGCGATCTTCAATTACAAGTTGAAGATTTAAATGTTCATATCAATGGTGATATGGCAACAATTAGTGGTGCAGCTTACGATCAGGCTACAAAAGAAAAAGTAGTTTTAGTAGTAGGTAACTCTTCGGGAATTGCAACTGTTGATGACCAAATGACGGTTGAGCATGTAGAACCAGAAGCACAGTTCCACACCGTAGTAAGTGGAGACACTTTAGGTAAGATTGCTAAAAAATTCTATGGTAATGCTATGAAGTATCCTGTTGTTTTTGAAGCAAACAAACCAATGCTTAAAGATCCAGACCTTATTTACCCAGGACAAGTATTACGTATACCGCATTTAGATTCGTAATTTGTATAGAGTAATAAAAAAGCCAACTTGAAAGAGTTGGCTTTTTTATTTCGTGTTATTTAGAATTCTAAATATTTATGCTTTAATGTTTTTAAATCTATTAGATAGATTGTCTAAATTAAAGGAAGCAATAAAGAGTACTAAACTGCTTATAAAAGAACCAGCCTATTTTTCCTACAAAGTCAAGCGATTCAATTAGTAATACTTTTTCTTCAACCAAAACGAAACTCGAACTAACAGAATGAGTGCAGGCACTTCTACTAAAGGTCCAATTACACCTGCAAAAGCTTGTCCAGAGTTTAATCCAAAGACTGCAATAGCAACAGCAATGGCTAATTCAAAATTGTTTCCTGCTGCTGTAAAAGATATGGCTGCATTTTTATCATAAGTGGTTCCAGCTGCTTTACTAATAAAAAAGCCTAAAAAGAACATGACTGCAAAATAAATTAATAACGGAATTGCAATAACTAAAACATCCATTGGGATTTCTACAATAAGTTCACCTTTTAACGAGAACATTACCACAATGGTAAACAATAAGGCTATTAAGGTTAATGGTGAAATGGTTGGGATGAATTTGGTAGTGTACCATTCTTCTCCTTTTAGTTTTACTAAAAAGAGTCGGCTTAAAATTCCAGCAACAAAAGGAATTCCTAAATAAATAGCGACACTTTCTGCAATGGTCGATATTGAAATATCTACAATGGCGCCTTCAAAACCGAACAATGGTGGCAACTTGGTAATAAACAACCAAGCATAAAAACTATATGCAAATACCTGGAAAATACTATTAAGCGCTACTAAACCAGCTCCATATTCGCTGCTGCCTTCTGCAAGGTCATTCCATACTAGTACCATAGCAATGCAGCGTGCTAATCCAATTAGTATGAGACCAACCATGTATTCTGGATAGTCCTGCAAAAAGGTTAAGGCCAGAACAAACATTAGTATTGGGCCAATTACCCAGTTTAGCAATAAGGAAATGCTTAAAACCTTCACATTTTTAAACACTTTTGGCAA
>CAYTSL010000244.1:0-1068 GCA_964440415.1 uncultured Flavobacteriaceae bacterium | reverse complement strand
ACAACATGAATCTGATTCCAATTCAGATAATTCCACTTTTTGTTTTTCTTCTGTAGTTCCATGTTTTTCTGCGTAAACCGTTATACTGAAAATACCCGTTTCACCTGATACGAAATCTTTTATTTCAGCTTCAGATAAATACTTGCCCAAAATATCCTCTGGAATAGAAATGGTTTTTTGTTTTTGAATTGTGATGTTGTCAAAACCAGCTTCTTTAATATGATTTAAATAATCTTCTTTTTGGATAGCTCCAGCTACACAACCTGCATACATTTCGGCATCACTGCGTAAGGCATCGGGTAAGTTTCCAACCAGAACAATATCAGAAATACTAAAATGACCTCCAGGTTTTAACACTCTAAAAATTTCACCTATAACCTTGGCTTTGTTAGGAACTAAATTCAGTACGCAATTACTAACAATAACATCTGCTACATCATTACTTACTGGCATATCATCGATATCACCTTCACGGAATTCTACGTTGTTGTAACCTAATTTTTCAGCGTTGGTTCTGGCTTTTTTAATCATAGCATCAGTAAAATCAACACCAATTACTTTTCCAGTTACGCCTGTTTCATGTCTGGCTACAAAGCAATCATTTCCTGCTCCAGAACCTAAATCGATTACCGTATCGCCAGATTGGATTTTAGCAAACTGTGTTGGTAAGCCACAACCTAATCCTAAATCAGCATCTTCAATATAGCCATCGGTCTCAGAATAGTCTTCCATCATAATGTTATATACTTTATTTGATGGAGTTGTAGCTCCACAGCAAGAAGATGCATTAACTGCTTTATCTTGTTCAGCTATTTTAGCATAACGTTCTTTTACTACTTGTTTTAAATCTTTTTCGGTTTTCATCTTATTGTAATATTGCGATAACGGTTTGTAAATTTTTTTAACAACAACTGCTTTTTGATTGAAATGTATTGAATAGGTCTTCAAATTGCTTTTGTATCGCTTCCCATCTAATAGGATTAATACAGTAGTTTATTTTAGACCCTTCTATAGTGCCTTGAATAATTCCAATGTCTTTCAATTCTCTTAAATGTTGACTGATGGTCG
>CAYTSL010000243.1:0-3429 GCA_964440415.1 uncultured Flavobacteriaceae bacterium | reverse complement strand
CTTTCAAAAGGAAATGTTTCTGTAATGGCCCAACGTGGTCCACAATTTACGCAAGTTGTAAAAGGATAGTTGTAACGTCGGTTTTCTTGATTTATAATATCATTTTGACAATCCTCACATATAGCAAAATCAGGTGTTAATGATAAATTGAGTTGTCCTCCTTTTTTAGATGGAATGATTTTGAATTCCTCAAAAACTCTGTCATCAATTTGAGCAATGAAACTACCCTTAATTCGCGAAACTGGAGGTGGAAATTTTATTAATTTATTGTAAAAACCTTGAATGGATTCTTCTAAACCTGAAACAAATATGATAACACCTTCTTCATTGTTAGAAACCGTTCCAGTCAATAAAAACTCCATAGCTAAACCATAAACATAAGGACGAAAACCTACACCTTGGACTTGTCCAGAAATAGAAATTTTATAGGTTTTTTGCATCAATTTTACAGCTTAAAATTCGCTATAAAATTACAACAATTTTAAATGAAGCTTTTTAGTTTGAATCAATATCTTATTAATTAATTCTGGAATCGATTCCTTTACTTTTTGGCTCAATTCCAATGTCATTGGATTAATTTCCTCAATGGATACTGTAAACAAATGAATGTCAGGAACTTTTTCCATTAAATAAACTGCCTCGATCATATCCTTTAGACCTACATCGTGCACACTTAAAGCTGAAGGGAAATCGGAGGCAAATTTTGGGCGAATCAACGAAATTTTTCCTGCGGGTTTTCCATCCATCGTGGCATCCACAAAAATAATGGTTGGATACGATTCAAAACAACTTAACAACAGGAATCCACCTGTTCCTCCATCTAAAATATCAACATAATCCGGAAGTTCTCTCTTATACATTTCCTGAATAACTTGCACGCCTATACCTTCATCTCCCATCAAGTAATTGCCAACTCCCATGACGAGAATGCTGTTGGATTTATCCTTTTCAAAAAAATAGGAGTCGCTGCTTATTGCAACCGGAGTTCGTTCTAAATCACTCATTCTTTTACAATTTAAATTGCCTCAAAAGTACTTTTATGTCTATCTGTCACAAAATTTATGACATTTACTGCTTTTGAGGCAATCACAATTAAATTTAACTTTCTGTTACTGGTTCTTCTTTCTTTTTTACAGTTTTATCAACTGGCTTTTTAAATCTTCTAATCCTAACAAATTTGTAACCTCCAAACATGGATGATACCTCACCTCTACCTTCAAGCCAATCATGATAAAATACCAAATAAACATGCACCATTGCAAAGAAGATGAAAAACCACATAGCTATATGGTGAATAGTTCGTACCATGAAATCTCCACCAAACAATGGAATTACCCATTTAAATAATTTTGGCAACCACCATGATGACAAATCTGCGTATAAAGCAAATCCCGTAAATATTGAAACTATAGCAACAAAGAACATTACTAAATATGATAACGTAGCAACACTATTATGTCCTATACTAATATTTGTTAGATCTTCTTCTTCATCATTTAATAACATGATATCTATTCTCATCACACGCCAGAATTTATTCCACATCTTTTTACGAAATGGCCAAAAGGCTCTCCAACTTGCAAATTGATTTCCAGCAAAAGCCCAATAAATTCTTAATATCATTACAAAAAAGAATAAATAAGCCGCAATAAAATGAATAAACCGAATTAATCCGAAAGTATGCAGATTTGTAGCCTCAGCACTTGACAATATTGCCGGAGGATTAGCGATTATAAATCCTGTGATAGTTAAAACCACGACAGATAAGACATTCAACCAATGAAAAAATCTAACTGGAGCTTCCCAAACCAATACTCGTTTAAAGTTTCTCGTTTCCATAATCTACATTTTACATTTCACAACTAGTTGTATTTTGAACTTTAGAAATGTGATTTCCGTGTTCATCATACAAATGAACCGCACAAGCCAAACAAGGATCGAACGA
The DNA here is from genome assembly GCA_964440415.1 of uncultured Flavobacteriaceae bacterium. Lineage (GTDB taxonomy): Bacteria > Bacteroidota > Bacteroidia > Flavobacteriales > Flavobacteriaceae > Site-B1. Next base: position 1,484 of record CAYTSL010000243.1, on the reverse strand, counting down.
ATGTATGGTTCTGATAATTTCCAAAGGAAGTTCAGGATCTGCTACTGGCGTACCTATTAAGGTAGACTCATAAGGAGAAAGTCCGCCTTTAGGGTCTCTAGGAGAAGCATTCCAAGTAGTTGGTACAACCATTTGATAATTCTCTGTTTTACCGTCCTTAATTTTTATCCAGTGAGCCAAAGCGCCTCTAGGCGCTTCCATAAATCCTACACCTTTTGCCTCTGCTGGCCAAGTTGATGGCTCCCAATTCTCTGTATTTGCCATACGCTCGTCACCGTTTTTAATGTTACGGATTAAAGTGTCATAAAATTCCATTGTCCAATTTGCAACCAATTGTGTTTCAATTCCTCTGGCTGCTGTTCTTCCTAAAGTAGAGAATAATGCATCTACTGGAACATTTAAATGAGCTAAAGCACCATTTACTGCATCTTGAATTTCTTTATTTCCTCTACCATAACCAACTAACAGTCTGGCTAATGGTCCAACTTCCATAGGCATTCCCTTCCATCTTGGTGTTTTAATGAAGCTATATTTTTCTTCAACATTTAAATGCTCATATGGAGGTTTAGGTCCGGAATAATTTATATTTGTTTCTCCATCCCAAGGATGTCTACCTCGATCTTTACCTTCTGCATAATTATTATACCAGGAATTATTTACAAATTCTTCTATTTCTTCTCCACTTCTATGATTAACATCTAAAACTTTGGATAGATCTCTATCTAAAATTACCCCTTGAGGAAATTTAAAGCTGGAAATATCAGAATAACCATTTGTAGGGAAATCGCCATAAGACATATAATTTCCAAATCCTTTTCCAATACCTCCCCAATCTTTATAGAAAGAAGCAATAGCCAATAGATCTGGTATATAAACTTGTTCAATAAATCGTTTTCCTTCTTCCAATAGGCTTTTAACCATTGACAATCTTTCTGCATTAAGACCTCCAGGATTTTCAGTGTTTATAGCACATGCCATTCCTCCAACTAAATAATTTGGATGTGGATTTTTACCACCAAATATGGTATGTACTTTAACAATTTCTTTCTGCCATTCCAGAGCTTCCAGATAATGTGCTACTGCCAAAAGATTAACTTCAGCAGGTAATTTCATTTGAGGATGTCCCCAATATCCATTGGCGAAAATCCCTAACTGCCCACTTTCAACAAATTTTGTAATCCGTTTTTTAATATCAGAAAAATATCCGGGTGAACTTTTTGGCCAGTTAGAAATGCTTTGAGCCAGTTCTGATGTCTTTTTAGGATCTGCACTTAAAGCATTTACTACATCTACCCAGTCCAAGGCATGTAAATGATAAAAATGTACAGTATGGTCGTGCATATATAAAGCACCTTCCATAATATTTCTGACCATTTCTGCATTTGCAGGAACGGCAATTCCTAAAGCATCTTCAACGGCTCTAACTGATGTCAATGCGTGAACAGTCGTGCAAACACCACAGGTTCTCTGGACAAATGCCCAAA
>CAYTSL010000242.1:0-3431 GCA_964440415.1 uncultured Flavobacteriaceae bacterium | reverse complement strand
ATCTTTTTCAAAAATCATGCTAAACCCTTTAGGTATAGATATACTTCTTGGTGATTCTTTTTTTCTCAACAAATCTATGTACTTCAACCATCCAAAAAGAAATCTGGAGATGAATAACATCAACATTCTTAAATAGCGGTTAGAAAATAAATTTATTATAAAATCAGAATTAAAAGTTGCAACAGTACTTGCATTTCCTTCTGGGACCTCATATTTTACTAATTGAGATTTCGGAAACAAGCTTCTTAAGCCAGTAAAAGTAAATCTAAAGAAATCATAAGGAGGACTGTGATAAGGAAAATTAAAAGGTACCTCTATTAGTAAATCACCTCCTAATTTTACGACTCTTTCTAACTCTTCTGCAACAATCCAAGGCTTGAAAGTATGTTCTAATACTTGCGCAGCAATTATTAAGTCAAATGTTTCATCAGAAAAAGGAATTTGATGAGAATCAAATACTATATCCGGAGAAAACTGAACGTGTACATCTGAGTTTATAACGAAGGAATTTTTGAAAATATCATTGTAAAATTTAATCTTGTCGCCACATCCTATAATCAGTATCTTTTTACCTGCAAATTTTCCTGCTAATTCTAAATACCTCTTTTCAAGTGTAAAATCTTTTGATAATGAAGGTAAAATGTCTTTTCTAATAGTATTTTTTAAACTTCTATCTCTAAATGTAGAACTTTGGGTTGTAGGAACATTTTTTATTATATCGTCTATTTTAAAAATACTCTGACTCTCATCTATGATTATTGGAATATTATTAACAATTGGGAGTTCGCTTTTGCATTTGAATTCTATATTGTTTTTATCAATATTTTTAACTCCTGCTTTAGAAACGGGATGGATTAACTTATCAAAAAAAAATTGATCTTTCATTCTTAAAGATAAAATCTTATTCCAAAAAATATGTCATAAGAAACTTAAGAAGACAAATAAATAGAAAAAATATTAAATCTGGTATATTAATATAAATTATCCTTTATTTCTTTTTACTTGCTTACTAATCTTTTTAATAGCAGATTCTATAGATTTTTCAGGTTCAATGATATTGAATTCTCCCCAAAATTCAGGATCGGAGAATCCCGAGGCTTCATCAGCAAAAATCACAGTCGGTCTTAAGCTTTCTTTAGGTCGGTTTATACCAGTTGTGTTTTGTTCCCAATCAGTAATGGCCATTTCACTTTGTAAGGTGTAAACACTATTAAACAACCGCTTTTTCCAGTTTACCTTGAAGGTGAGTAAGATATTGCTATAACCATAGTACCATTTTCCATCTTTGACTCTGTAGTTAACTCTATATCCAGCTTCTATGGGATAGGTGTCTACATTCCTCGGTTTTCGTCTTACAAACATAGCTGTGGCCTTTTCTTTGTCCTGCAAATTCAAATTATAAATGGCACTGGTTAATGCAAATGTTTCGCCATCTATATATAATTTTCCATAATATAAAGGTGTGTCAATATTTGATTTTTGTTTGAAGCTAACCACGTAAACCCGCCTATTATCTATTTGAGTTGACTCTTCAAATTTAAAATCGTAAACAGTTAGATCACCATCTGGAAAAATATACTTTGGATATTTTACCATATCTGCATAGATAGCACTAAATGGGCCGCCTTGTAGCTTTAAAGCAATAGTGTCTAATCTTGAATAGTTAGTGTTTTTTCTTGCTTTTATTAGCTTAATTGCATCCTTTCTTGCAGCGCTATAGGGCTGTTTATATATCTCCAATACCGCTTCAGATAACGATGCATTTTTTCTTCGTTTCTTAATAGTTTCCCTATAAAAAGCTGTCATTAAAGCAGGTTCATTATAGTAGTTCCCACCTTTTGTTTTTAAGGCTGCTCTCACCAGTCCAACGGCACTTTTAGGCACATTTAATTTCACCTCTTTCAATTGTGTAACTGAAGGCTCCAAAGCAATTTTAATTTTATCTTTTCCATCATCAGAGAGTAAAAAATCTAAACTTTCATAACCCAAGTAGGATACAACAACAATTTTGTTGGTAATGTCTTTAGGTATTTTCAACAAAAACTCACCTTCAGAATTTGTGATCGTACTAATATTGGTTCCTTTTACATTTAAATCAGCAAAGATTAAGGCCTTCTTTGTAGAAATATCAACTACTGAACCATTATATTCTATAAATGTTAACGTATTTGTTTGGTTTTTTTGAGCTAGTAAGAACTGACCCTGGAAAACAAATACCGATATCAATAAAAATGTTATGACTTTTGTTTTTTTAGTATAAAGATTATCTTTTTTCATGATGCTTGATATGAGAAAATAGTGGGTTTAAAATTAACTATTAAATTACTGAATTTATAGCTTAAACCATAATGTTTTATGTTTATTTTAAGAGATGAATTAATGTAAACTGTAGTATATTTACGCGACATTAAATTGTAAGTATGCCAAAAGATTGTATTCCTTTTAAAGACACTGGCTATTTTTCATCATTGATTTGTGATTATCTTGATGAAAGAGAGGAATTAAAACAATTTTATGATCGATTTCCCAGAATTGAAAATTTCAAGGATCAGATTCTGGCAAAAAAAGAATCTTTTCCAACACATCATCGAGAGATTTTAACAAGAGTTATTAATGATCAATATCAAAATCTTGATTTTTCTGAATTGACAAAGAAAAATATTGATGCTTTATTAAAGGAAAACACATTTACTATTACCACTGGCCATCAACTAAATTTATTTACAGGCCCATTATACTTTTTGTATAAGATTATTTCTACTATTAATTTGACTAATGAATTAAAGCAGAATTATCCTGATTATAATTTCGTTCCCATCTATTGGATGGCAACGGAAGATCATGATTTTGAAGAGATCAACTATTTTAATTTTCAGGATATAAAAGTTCGTTGGAATAGAGAATCAAGTGGAGCAGTAGGAAGACTATCTACGGAAGGTTTAGACGAAGTTTTGAATGTTTTTAGTGAGAAATTAGGAAGTAGTCCTAATGCTGATTACATAATAGAGTTATTCAAAAATGCCTATGTTCAAAATAGTAAATTAGCTGATGCTACTAGGTTTTTGGCTAATGAATTGTTTTCAGAATTTGGACTGGTGATTTTAGATGCTGATGAAAAAGAACTGAAAGAATTATTTATTCCTTTTGTTGAAAAGGAAGTGAATAAGCAAATTTCATTTCATGAAGTCATGTGTACCAATAAAAAACTTGTAGAATCGTCCAAAAGTTATTCCATTCAAGTTAATCCTAGAGAGATAAATTTATTTTATTTAACAGACGAATTAAGAGCGCGCATTATTGAACAAAAAGGTATTTTTAAGGTTGTTAACACTGAAATAACTTGGAATAAAAAGAAACTCCTAGAAGAAATTAACTCACATCCTGAACGATTTTCACCAAATGTATTAATGAGACCTTTATATCAGGAAGTT
>CAYTSL010000241.1:0-3455 GCA_964440415.1 uncultured Flavobacteriaceae bacterium | reverse complement strand
ATTCTTGCTATTATTATTTCGGCAATGGGTCTCTATGGATTAGCTTCTTACACAGCTGAACAAAGAACTAAAGAAATAGGAATTCGCAAAGTATTGGGAGCATCTGTAGCTCAAATTATGAATATGCTTACCAAAGACTTTATTAAGCTTGTGCTTATTGCTAATATTTTTGCTTGGCCAATAACATATTTGTTAGCGAAAGATTGGCTCTCTAATTTTTCATACCAAATTGATATGCCACTATTACCTTACGTTTTTGCCACATTGTTGGCTTTAGTAATTGCACTAATTACTGTAAGTTTTCAAGCATATCAAGCCGCTAACTCAGATCCAGTTGATGCATTGAAATATGAATGAAAAATCATTTTTTAAATTATTTCACGAAAAGAACCCTTATTGTTTTAGGGTTCTTTTTTTAGTAAAAAATTAAGGTAATACAATCCGTTAACCTTATGTTTTTAGGTATATTTGAGTAGAAAATTGTTATAAATATCGGCACACGATTTTATTAAAAATATGAGTAAAAATCAAATTAAATTAATCTTCATTCTTCTGATTTCTATATGTACCACCATTATTTATGCGCAAACTACTATTGACAAAAATAATGGTAAATGGGAACTATTAGTGGATGGAAAACCCTACGAGATTAAAGGCGCAACTTTTGGTTTTGACAATGATATTGACAATTACGATGTGCACTTTAAAGATTTAAAATTTCTTGGTGTAAATACCATTAGAACCTGGGCAACAGGTAAAAACACTATTAAATTACTTGATGCTGCTCATGAAAATGGTATTAAAGTTATGGTAGGTATATGGATGCGTCATGGACGTCCGGGAATGGAAGACGATGATAGTTTTAATTATCTAGAAAATACACAAGGTAAAGAAGATATGTATCAAAATGCTTTGAATGTGGTTGAAACGTATAAAAATCATCCAGCAGTTCTTACTTGGGGAATTGGTAATGAAGTATATTTAAATACTGCTACAGATGAAGAAAAAATTGCATATTCAAAATTATTAGAACGCATTTGTAGTGCTATCAAACTAAAAGACCCTAATCATCCAACTGCTTCAATTGAAGCATGGACCTTTGGATTAGATTGGTGGCAGATGTATGTTTCTTCTCTCGATATTTATGGTTTAAACAGCTATGGTCCAGGAGCAAACTTGTTAGCTGATGAACTTGATAAAAAAGGAATTGATAAACCATATATATTAACAGAATTCGGTGTTACTGGAGAATGGGACATTAAACAAGAAATTAATGGCGTAAAAGTTGAACCAAGTGACAATCAAAAATACGATGCTATTTTAAATGGTTACAACAACTGGATACAAAACAAGCCAGCAAATTTGGGAGTGTTTGTGTTTCATTATGCTACAGGAAACGAGTTTATTGCGCCTTGGCTATTTACACATTATAACAATATGACACGTCCACAATATTGGGCAATTCGTGAAGCCTTTACAGGTAACATGCCAATTAATAATGTACCAGAAATTAAAATATTTAATCTACTAAACTCTAAAGTTAAAAGTGGCACTTGGATTCCAGTTGATTTAGATGTTACAGACATAGAAAATGATAGTTTACAAGTGAGTTTTAGTTACAACCAACGTACAGGAAGTCGCAAACGTCGTGACCAAATAAATACATTACAATATCGCGGTGATATGGTTAATGGTTTCGAAATACAATTACCAAAAGAAGATGGTTCTATAAAAGTATATGCTATAGTAAAAGACACTTATAATAATGTTGGCATAGCATCTACTGGAATTATGGTCATGGATGAAGACGCTAAAAACCGTAAGTACCTAGTACCAAAAGTAAGTTTGCCATTTTATGTGTATAAAGATGGTGAAAACGATCCGTATGCAGCTTCTGCTTATATGGGGAATTATAAAGTAATGACAGTAGATACGCAACATAAAAGCGAAGTGCATTCTGGTAATGCAGCATTAAAAATTAGCTACAAACAAGAATACGATTGGTATGGTTTGGGATTAGTAAATCCTGCTAATGATTGGGGAGAAATACTTGGAGGTTATAATGTGTCTGGAGCAAAATATTTTACCTTTTGGGCAAAAGCCAGTAAAAAAAATGTTGTAGCTACTATTGGTTTTGGTCTGATTGGTAAAGACAAATCCTTCCCAGATACAGCAAAAAAGTCTGTAGAAGTCAAACTCACTACCAAATGGAAAAAATACTCTATTAGTACCAGAAAGCTAGACTTAAGTTGTATTAGATCTGGACTCACTATTTTCTCGAGCAGTTATGGTAGTGGTCAAGATATTTTTATTGACGATGTGGTTTTTGAGTAGACTCACAATGTGACATAAGAACATTAGAAAAACGAAAGACAAACTTAAGACGTGTATAATTAATTGCGGCGTAATTTCCTCGCAGGAAATTCACTTGAATTAATTAACTTCGTAGTACGTCGGAAAATCACAACTGATTTTCCGCAAATAACCACACCAAACGTTGTATACAATTTAAAATAAAATATTATGAATAAAGTCAAATATCCAAGATCGTTTTCACATATTGGAATTACTGTTCCAGATATAAAGAAAGCTGTTGAATTTTATGAAGAAGTGATGGGATGGTATGTAATTATGTCACCATCAAAAGTTCAAAAGGAAAGTGATACAGCAATTGGACAAATGTGTATTGATGTTTTTGGTAATGATTGGGAACATTTCGAAATTGCTCATATGTCAACTTCTGATGGAATTGGAATTGAATTATTTTCTTTTCCAAATGGAATTAAAGAAGCACCAGAATTTAATCCATTTAACACAGGACTTTTTCACTTTTGTGTTCAAGACCCTAATATTGAAACTTTGACAAATAAAATAGTAGAATATGGAGGGAAACAACGGATGCCAATACGAGAGTATTATCCCAATGAAAAACCTTTTAAAATGGTATATGTTGAAGACCCTTTCGGAATCGTTTTCGAGATATATACCCACAGTTATGAATTAACTTATTCTTCTGGAGCATATCAAAAATAAAAACTATATACAACAAAACCTATAAGCAATAGCACCCGCCACAGGCGTGTCGCTAAAGCTCATAGGCTCGACCGTTGGCAATAATTTAAACACAAGCTCATGACATACAAAAACATCCTTTTTCTAGTTCTATTAGTAACATCGTTCTCCTGTAAATCACAAATAGCTAAAGAAGAAGTGCCTCCAAAGGCCAAAAATGTTATTCTTTTAATTGGAGATGGCACGGGTTTATCGCAAATATCATCAGCATTTTATTTTAAGAAAACCCGTTCAAATTACGCACGTTTTAAGCATATAGGGCTTATTAACACGTCTTCGTCAAGAGAAGATATTACTGACTCTGCTGCAGGTGCTACGGCTTTTGCATCAGGAGTAAAGACCTATAATGGTGCAGTTGGTGTTGCCGATGATTCTACTGAAGT
>CAYTSL010000240.1:0-3470 GCA_964440415.1 uncultured Flavobacteriaceae bacterium | reverse complement strand
CGCATAAGCTCTTTGTACTTTTTATCTTTTAATATAGATTTTACTTTCTGTAGTTCTGCTTTGTATTCAGCTTCATTACCATCCTGCATTCTATACCCCAAAAAACTCAAACGTTTTACGGATTTATAAGCTTGTTTTTGGTCATCTGTCAATTTAGATTCATCAAAACTTACAACACTGGTAGGTAAATCGATCGTTGTGAAATTATTGGTTTCCTGATTGTCTACGATATAGCTTTGTAAGGTTGGTCCTTGATTACAACTAATAAAAGCTGTAATCAAGAAACTACCTACTATTAACTTAATGATTGATTGTTTCATTACTTATATTTTATTCTTTTCCTTACCTGCCTTTTCTAATTGATTTCCTCCAGGAATATCCATTTGATTTGTCAATTTAGAAATTTGCTTCAAGTCAATATCTCCTGTAAGAGTTAACAAGACTGTTTCAAATTCACGCTTTTGACCATTAATGGTCACATCAGCATCTTTTGTAACTTCTTTTAAGCCAGTAATAAACATTAGCAACTCACTTACATGATCTTCATTTTTTCCTTCTTTAATGTAGAACTTAACTGTTTGTTCTCCATCTTTAACTCTCATAAGTTCTTGTAATTTTGACTTTTTCAAATAACGATCAACTTCATCCTTCATTTTAGCTGAAATAGCTTCATCTCCAGTAGTTAATACTTTTAAACTTGTTAAGTTCTCGATCATATTAAGATATTCCTGAGATTCTGGGTCGTTTGTTTCTACATTAATTTTTGATAGCAGTTTAAACATATTTTGGTTAACTACTACTGATGTTACTCCATCCTGGTCTTCAAACTGATCAAATATACTTTGAGCAAAAGAAGCTAGTGGTAAAATGGCTATTGCCAATATTAAAATTAATTTTTTCATGATTTTTCTAATTTAATTGTTTTTAAAAATTTTATTTGTTGTTTCTCCAAAAGTGCCTACATAAGCTATGCTTTCTGCACCTTTACTAAAGTTAGAAGACAAAAGGTTAACACTACTAGTTCCTTTATTGAAGTTTGTAGATAATAAACTTAAGGCCTCCATGGTTTGTTGAGCCAATACTGGATCAATTTCATCGCTTGGTCTTGTATTCTGAATATAAACACCAAACATAAGAACTGCTACTGCTGCGACTGAAATCCATTTGTACAACGCATATGTGTTTTTAGTTTTTAATGGAACGTCTTTAGTAAATTGTTCTTCTTTTGTTACCAAAAAATACTGAAACATTGACTTATAAACTTCAAGGTGTGGCTCTACAGTTTCTTGAGAAAAATAGTCTTTTAACTGCTGCTCTTCCTTTAAAGTAGTTTCTCCGTTTTCGTACTTCTCGATTAATATTTCTATATCATTTAACACCATAACTATGTGTATTTATTAATTGTTCTCTTATTGCTTTTCTTGCTCTGGATAATGTAACACGAACTGCCGTATTATTCATATCTAACATATCTGCTATTTCATCCAGATCATACTGTTCTATATCTCTTAATTGAATTACCATTTTTTGTTGTTGCGGCAACTCTTCAATTATTCTTCCTACCCAATCAATGCTATCATTTAACTCTATCTGTTTTTGTAAAGATGTGTTTTCATCTTTGTAATTACTATGCACGATTTTTAAATTTTGTGCATGTTTAGATTTCAACTTATCCAAACAAAAATTCTTTGTCATCGTCATTGAAAAAGCTTCTACATTTTTATAATTCTGTATCTGCTCTTTATTCTTCCAGAGTTTCAATAACATCTCTTGTGTAGCATCCTCGGCTTCTTCAGTAGATATCAATAACCGTTTTGCTAAACGGAATATCTTATCTTTAAATGGCACCACTATGTTTAAAAACTCTGCCTGATTCATTTCTTGGTTTGGTTGAACACTAGCTTATTATCGCTATTCAATATTACGACGACTCATACAATTATTTGTTACATTCAATACTGATATTAGTTTTAGATCTTTCTGGTGTTTAAGATAAGATCTATTAAAAATGTATTAGTTATTAGTTTTGCAGTTCAATATCCTTAAATAAAAGTTTAAAAGTTTTTATTTTACAATAATGTAACTAATTTTAGAGTTTTATAACAAAAAATTGAAAAAGAAAAATATGCAATTATTTAAAAAAATTGTACTGCTAGCTTTAATAAGTACTTTATTCCAAGGCTGTTTTAGTGATTTTGATGACGATATTACAACCAATTCTAATATTAAAAGTTTTATTTGGTCTGGAATGAACTTATACTATTTGTATAAGGACAATGTTCCAGATTTAGCGAATGACCGCTTTGCATCTAATATTGAACTTCAGGATTATCTGGATGGTTTTTCAAGTCCTGAGAACTTATTTGAAAACTTAGTTTACGATCGTCAAAATGTAGATAAATATAGCATCTTGCTTAATAACTATCTTGCCTTTGAACAACTATTAGGCGGAACATCGGTTAGTGATGGAATGGATTTTGATTTAAGATTAGTTCCAGGAAGCAATACAGATGTTTTTGGATTTGTAAGATATGTTCTTCCAAATACTAGTGCCGAAGCAGAAGGACTTGAAAGAGGCGACATATTCAATACTATTAATGGTGCGCCATTAACTATAAATAACTATTTAGATATTTATAATTCGAGTACGTATACCGTAGGTTTAGGTACTTATGATAATAATGGCACTCCTGAAACTGATGATGACACAATTATTCCAGGTACAGAGAACGTAACACTTACAAAAGCTGCTTATACAGAAAACCCTATTCTTAAAACAGAGGTTATTAATGTAGATGGAAATAATGTTGGTTATTTAATGTATAATTTTTTTAATAGGAATTTTGATGAGCAATTAAACAATGCATTTGCTACTTTTTCCAGTGCAAATATCACAGATCTTGTTGTGGATTTACGTTATAACCCTGGAGGTTTTATAAGTTCTGCCATAAATTTGGGTAGTATGATCACAGGACAATTTTATACAGACGTATTTTCTACAAGGCAATGGAATAGTAATTGGCAAGCATTTTATGAAGAAAACGATCCTGAATCGCTTATTGATCGCTTCGAGAATGAATTGAGCAACGGAACAGCTTTAAACAGTTTAAACTTAAATAAGGTTTATTTTTTAACCACAATAAATTCTGCTTCTGCCAGCGAATTGGTTATTAATTCTTTAAAACCATATGTTGATGTTGTTCAAATAGGAACAAATACAAGAGGCAAATATCAAGCATCAGTTACCATATATGATTCTCCAAACTTCGGGCGTGAAAACGCAAATCCTAATCATACTTATGCCTTGCAGCCATTAATCTTTAAATCAGCGAATAAAGATGGTGTTACCGATTTTGATGATGGTTTAATACCAAATGTGACCTTGAGTGAAGATTTAGGTAATCTTGGTATACTTGGTGATGAAAACGAACCTCTTCTTGCTGAAGCTATAGCACACATTCAAGGTTTAA
>CAYTSL010000239.1:0-3476 GCA_964440415.1 uncultured Flavobacteriaceae bacterium | reverse complement strand
ATTTGGTTAAAAGCAAATGATGGTGCAGGAGTAGCTGATAATCAAGTATTGTCTACTTGGTATGATCAAGCAAAAACCAATAATGCTAACGTAAATACACCTGGACAAGAACCAACGTACAGAGATAATGCAAACTTTAATGTTAATTATAACCCAGTGGTAGACTTTGATAGTAGTTATACACTATCTCCAACAGATGGTGACTATTCCTATGACGATACAAATGGTGATTTTCTAGAAGGTAGCACAGGATTTCATACTCAAGATATTTTTACAGTAGTAATGCCTGATACCAATATAAATTCAACCTTTGGAAATATGGATTTCTTCTGTGGTGATGAAGACATTAGTACTAATGCAGAAGATGTTACAGGCGTTGGGTTTGGACGATATTCTGCAAGATTTACAAATGAAGTTTATGCTTACTGTGTAGGTACCTCAAGTACTTCACCGCCTTATGTAGGATATGGTGTTGCAGATAATGCTACTGGAACAAATTATAATAATGTTGGTATTCTAAACGCAAGAAACCATAGTACATTATCTCAACAAGAACTTTATTATAATGCAAATAATTGTGAAACAGTTCAAAATGATCTGCCTGATTTTTCTAATGTTAATAATTCACGCTACTGGATTGGTAGAAGTGAAGGATACGAAGCCGCTACAAATGCCAGAATAGTAGAGATAATTTCTTTTTCATCTCGTAAAACCGATGCAAGTTTAACAGGCGAACGAAATAAAATACAATCTTATCTTTCAATAAAATATGGAATTACATTAGGAATTAATGGTACTACTCAAGATTACGTTGCTTCTGATGGGAATGTAATTTGGGATGTTTCTGCCAATGCTGGTTATAATTATGATATCGCGGGAATTGGAAGAGATGACGATTCAGATTTAATTCAAAAACAATCAAAAAGTGTTAATTCTTCAAGTATTATTTCAATGTCACTAGACAATACAGAATTAACGAACACTCTAAATACACAAACCTTTAATACAAGCAATGAATTTTTAGTTTGGGGTAATAATGGTCAGAATACAAATTCTTCTGCAACCTCAATTACTGTAAATTTAGGTCCTGCCACCATAACAACCGTAACAGATGTTATGAATAGAACTTGGAAAATAGTTGAAACAGCAGGTGATGATATTGGAAAAGTTGAAGTTTCTGTTTTTGAAGCAGACTTAGCAGGTTTACCACCATTGACTGGAAATGATTCTTATGTGATGTTGGTAGCTGATGAGCCTACTTTTACAACCAATTTAAGAACCGCCTTTTTAGATCCATCAACCTTTAATGGAATTGCTACAAGAGAAGGTGTATTTGATTTTGACGGAACAAAATATTTCACAATTGGTATTGCTCATGAATCAGTACAATCCAGACATTTAGGATTTGATGGTGTTGATAATTACACATTGGTTGGTGACAAACTTGATTTAGGTGGTAGTTTTACAGCTTCATCTTGGGTAAAACCAGAAGGCTCAAATTCACTTAACACAGATAAAACTATTGTAGCTAAAAATGATGGTACAATAGGTTATAAATTTTATTTAACAGACAGTAATTATGTATGTTTTGCTGTTGGAAATACGGCTGCTACAATTATTACTTCTAATACAGCCATACCAGATAATATATGGCATCATGTTGCCGTAACTTATAACGGCGGAATAGCTAATATATATATTGATGGTGTTCTTGATAATAGCAAAGCATTAGCATCACCTGCACCAAATGGTTCTGAATTTGCTATTGGAGCCATATATATTGATAAAGCGAATGTACAAGACTTCTTTAAAGGCGACATAGATGAAATTAGAGTATGGGATAACGCCTTAAGTTTAGATCAGTTGCATTATGTCATGAATCAAGAATTGGTACAATCTGGTGCAGTTGTAAATGGTTCTGTTATACCAAACAGCATCACAAAAAACGAAATTGCAGCAGTAAATTGGACTAATTTGCGAGCATACTATTCAATGAATTCCTATATAGGAACTCATTTAAATGATGTTTCTGGAAATGGAAACAGAGGAAGTTTGACCGATCCCGATAATTTCTCATTAGAGTATCAATCATCTCCTCTACCTTACAGAAGTTTGAGTAACGGTAATTGGGATAGCAATGCAATATGGGTTAATGGTGCAGAACTATATATTCCAGGTTCTCCTTCTATTGTAGACCCTAATATTACTGTTGACTGGAATATTGTTGAGACAAGTCATGATATTACTTTAGATAACTCATCACTGCCTGCAGGTAATAATGACACGAGATCTGTTTTAGGATTAGAAGTTTCAGCAAATGAATTAACAGTTACCACAGACAATGGTTTAGCCGTTACACATTATTTAAAAGTTGACGGATTAATCGATTTAGTTGGAGAATCCCAATTAATTCAAACGCAAGGAAGTGATCTAGACGTTTCAAGTTCAGGAAGTTTGGAAAGAGATCAACAAGGAACATCAGATACCTATACGTATAATTATTGGTCATCACCTGTAAGTTTGGTAAATACAACAAGTAATAATACTTCATTTACACTACCAGATTTAATGCGAGATGGCACGAATCCGTCTGCTCCCGGAATTATTAATTTTTTAACTTCTGGTATAAATGGAACTAATACAACTCCTATAGGAATTGCAGATTATTGGATATGGAAATTCGCAAACCAACTTGATGACGATTACTCTGCGTGGCAGCATGTAAGAAGCACTGGTACTATTGCCAGTGGTGAAGGATTTACCTTAAAAGGACCAGGAACAGGATCAATTTCTACACCACAAAATTATGTCTTAATAGGTAAGCCTAATAATGGTACTATTACTGTACCTATTACAGCAGGAAATGATTATCTGGTAGGAAACCCATATCCTTCGGCTATTGATGCTCATGAATTCTTGAATGACAACCCTCTTACTGGTGGTACTTTGTACTTCTGGGAACATTGGGGTGGTGGTTCTCATAGTTTAAGTGATTATCAAGGTGGATATGCGCAATATAACTATTCTGGTGGTACTGGTGCTGCAAGTTACGGAACCAATGATCCTGATGTAGGTACAGGTGGAACACCAACTAAATTGCCGGGACAATTTATTCCGGTAAGTCAAGGTTTCTTTGTATACAGTGCCACAACAGGTACTGTGAACTTTGAGAATGACCAAAGAATTTTTGTAAAAGAAGGTGTGACCTCTACATTCGTAAGATCTTCTGGCTCTAGTCAGCCAACAAATTATTACGAAGACGATAGAATGAAATTTAGAATAGGTTTCAATTCTTCTAATGAAATTCATAGACAACTTCTTTTAACTATTGATGACAATGCAACCGCAAATGTTGATTGGGGTTATGATGGAGAAATGAGTGAAGAACAAATAGATGATATGTACTGGATTTTAGAAGGCAATAAATATGTGATTCAAGGATTAAATCAAGTTAATGCAGAAACAGTTGTTCCTCT
>CAYTSL010000238.1:0-3482 GCA_964440415.1 uncultured Flavobacteriaceae bacterium | reverse complement strand
TCATCTTTATTTAAATTAGCTACAGTCATATTAAGCCGAATTTCTTGCTGCATTAATATTACCAAATAAAGATCGTGTTACCATTTTTTCATAAACTTCGAGCTCCTTATCCTCTGCTCCAGATTCTTTTAAATTCTGTATATTCAACAATGCATATTGTTGAATGGTCAATAATGGTAAAACGATTTTCTCTCTTATTTGTATTGACGCTTTTCCAGCTTGTTCATTTTCCATTAACTCTTTATATCCAGATATCTTTAAAAGCAAAGACTTCGTTAATTGGTATTCATCAAAAATAATTTTCCAAAAATCTCCAAACTCTTTATCCTTTCGCATGTATTCGGTCAATTCAAAAAATGATTTTGTTAAACTCATCATACTATTACCAATTAGTGTTCTAAAGAAAGCAGAATTTTTATATAAACTTTTGACTGCTTTTAGTTTACCTTCATCATCAAACTGTTTAATCGCAGAACCAACACCATAGAATCCAGGTACATTTTGCTTTAACTGACTCCAAGAACCCACAAAAGGAATGGCTCTTAAATCAGAGAAATTAAGCTCTTCAGACTTCCCACGTTTAGAAGGTCTTGAACCAATATTAGTCTTAGCATAGTACTTTAACGTACTCATTTTTTCTAAATATGATATAAACTTAGGATGTTCTTTAAAAGCAACATATTTACTGTAACTTAATGCAGCCAGCGTATTCATGGTTTCTCTATCCGCTTCTATTAAATTGGATTCAGATTCAGTGAATAATTCATTAGAAATTCCAGAACTGATTAGTTGCTCAATATTATACTGGCTGGAATCCAATGTGCCAAAATTTGAACTAATAGTTTGTCCTTGTATAGTCAATTGTATTTCTTCATTTTCAATTGTAGGCCCTAACGAAGCATAAAATTTATGCGTTTTTCCTCCTCCTCTAGCTGGAGGTCCACCTCTACCATCAAAGAAAATCACTTTAATCCCAAATTTTCTAGATACTTTGGTCATTGTTTCTTTAGCTTTGTAAATACCCCAGTTAGCCATTAAATATCCACCATCTTTTGTGCCGTCACTAAAACCAAGCATTATAGTTTGCTTTTTTCCACGTCTCTCTAAATGCTTAAAATATGCTGGATTGGAATATAATGTTTCCATTACTTTATGAGCATTCTGAAGGTCTGGTACGGTTTCAAACAGCGGTATTATATCCACAGAAGGCTTATTCCATCCACATAAATTAATCATTGCAAAGGTTTGCATCACATTTAGCGCTGACTGGTTGTTGCTTATTATATAGCGATGTGCGCCACGTTCACCATTCTCTTTTTGAATTTGCTTCATCGCATATATTGAACCCAAAGTTTTTTTAACAAGTTCATCTTTCAAGCTTTCAATATCTAACTTTCCTTTAACCCTATTAATTATTTGAATTTGCTCTTCTTCACTTAACTTCAAATAGTTCTTCGGAAAAATATTTAAATTTTGTTTTTCGGTTTCTTTAACAATCGATTCAAATACAGAATTATGTACTCGGGAATCTTGTCTTATGTCAAGTGTTGCAAAATGAAATCCGAATAATGTAACTTTATTAATTAAACTTTCTATTTCACTTAAAAACAACGATTTATGATCTTTAATTATGTAGTTTTTTATCTTTTTTAGTTTGATAATAAGCTGATCTAATTCCAATTTATTTCCACCTCTTTGATCATATACAGCATCGTAAATATCTTTTTCCAATTCCGCCATTATCTTATCTACCACTGGAAATGTAATGCTACGTTTCAATTTTCTGACATCTCGATAATAATTAAGAAGGATTGTTTTTTTAAGTCTTTCAGCAACTTTTAAAGTTATTTCAGTGGTTACAAAAGGATTGCCATCACGATCACCTCCAGGCCAAAATCCAAGGTCAATAACATGATTATCAAGTTTTTCGCCTTTTAAGATATTATGCTGTATATAATCATAAATTTTACTTGCAGAATGATAAAATACGTTTTCCAAATACCAAATTAATCGAACAGCTTCGTCATATGGAGATGGCTTTTCCTTTTTAAAGAATGGTGTTTTACCCAATTGGGCCAATAACTTCTTAATAGTTAGCAAATCGTTATTCTGGATGGCAATATCCAAGTCAGTAATGATTCCTAGGACAGCTCCTGGGTAGAATTGTGTTGGATGCGCTGTTAATACGGGTCTAACCTTAAAATGCTTTAAATAAGCCTTTAGCTCATTTACTTTATTCTTAGCTTTTGCTTCTTCCTTAATGTTTCTTAAAGTACCAATACCATCCATATTCGTAACAATAGGAAATGCCGCGTCTTCAATAGCATCAAACAGAACAACTTGACGTTCAATATATTGAATAAACCTAAAAAGAAGATCATTCTTTTCTTTGTCTGTTGGTTTCTGGTGATATTTTTTAAAAAATGAATCAACAATTTCTAAAGGTGTCTTTTTATTGGAAAAACCTTTTTTACATTCTGTACTAAATAGCGGTAGCATAACACCAGTATTGGAGATAGTATCAAAAGGTAAGGTTAAAAATATACTATTATAAATCTGATATTTTGATAGTACATTTTCATTGAATCGCTCTATTTTAGACTGTCTTAGCATATTTTTAAACTTAAAAAAACCCTTTACTGAGAACTTCAATAAAGGGTTGTTCATTTATTTACTTTTTCTGTTCTTATAAATCTTTAAAAATTGAATGCATTAATCGTTTCTTATCATTAATACTTTCTTCTAAAGAAATCATTGTTTCCGTTCTGTAAACACCTTCTATATCATCTAATTGAAAGATGATTTCCTTGGCATGTTCTGTATTATGTGCACGAATTTTACAGAATATATTAAACTTTCCAGTTGTTATATGAGCTACGGTTACAAATGGAATTTCATTGATACGTTCTAAAACAAAATGAGTTTGAGAAGTATTTTGAAGAAATATACCAACATAAGCAATAAAGGCATATCCCAATTTTTTATAATCTAAAGTCAATGATGAACCCATAATGATTCCCGCATCTTCCATTTTTTTCACTCGAACATGTACTGTTCCTGCCGAAATAAGCAATTGTTTAGCAATATCCGTAAATGGTGTTCTAGTATTTTCAATTAATAAATCTAGAATTTGGTGATCTACTTCATCTAATTTAAACTTCGCCATTTTTTAGTTATTTTAGGTTTTTAGTTGTTTTAATAGATATTTCGCAACAAAATTAACTAATAAATTAGAATTCTATTAGATTTAGTGGTTTATTTTCTTGATTTTTATTAACTAAAACGATTTCGATGCCTTCAACAGAATCATTTTTTAAGATTTCAATACTTTTCTTTTCAATATTTATTTCACGATGACCAAAATAATGGCTTAAATCACCTGTTTCCTTTAACCTAGGAACAAATTCAACTTTACCATCCTTTAATACTTCGTCAAATTGAATCGCAACATCCCGTTTTATTTCAACTGAAGAATCAACCTG
>CAYTSL010000237.1:0-3514 GCA_964440415.1 uncultured Flavobacteriaceae bacterium | reverse complement strand
ATTTCAAATGGTATTCCAAAAAGACCTAATGATTTAGATTATATTAAATATATCTCAAACGAGCAAATAAAAGAACAACTTAATAATACTAAATTGATTGATGATTATGCTTTGAATATTATGCCATCCGGAGTAGTTAGTAATTATATTTTTGAAGGTCAAAAGGATCTGTCATTCAAAAATGTATCTGAACAATGGATTTCTAACGACACCTTGGTTTCAACAGGTAGTGCTTATGCAGATTTTGATAATGATGGTGATTTGGATATTGTTACCAATAATATAAATTCTCCAGCTACATTTTATCAAAATACTGTTGATTCAACTGCCAACTATTTAAAATTGAAATTTAACTATAAAAAAGGTAATAATTTTGGTATTGGTACTAAAGTAATATCCTATCATGATGGTATCAAACAATACAAGCAACTATTTGCTTCTAAAGGGTTTCAATCTTCTTCAGAGGCAATTATTCATTTCGGATATGGTACTGCTAAATTAATAGATTCAATATGTATAATATGGCCTGATAATACAATACAAATTGCAGAAAATGTCAAGACAAATCAATCCTTAACCATCACGCCTTTACACAAGCGAGTTGAAGTAGATTACACCAAGTTATTTCCAAAATCAAAACCTTGGTTAAAAAAGGTTGACAGCCTAAAAGGTCTTCAATATAAGCATACTGAAAATAATTTTATAGATGTTAATAAGCATAAATTAATTCCTTATCAAATTTCAGATCGAGGCCCTGCAACAGCTGTTGGTGATTTAAATGGCGATGGGAAAGACGATGTTTTCTTTGGAGGCTCTCGAAATTATCCATCTGAATTGTTTATACAAACCAATAATGGTTTTACAAAAAAGAGGGTCAGTATTTTAGAAGATGACAGGTCACGTGAGGATATTTCGACCAGTATAGAAGATTTCAATAATGATGGAAAAAATGATCTATTCGTAGCCTCGGGAGGAGGTGAATTTACTGGAAATGTCAAACCATTGTTGGATAGATTGTATATAAAACATGGAGACTCTATATTTGTGAAAAGTGAATTGCCTGATTATTTTGAACATGCCTCTGTTATTAAGCCGTTTGATACAGATAATGATGGCGATTTGGATATTTTTGTAGGTAATCATGTAAAAGCCCTAAATTTTGGACAGATCCCAAAATCTTATATTTTATTAAATAATAATGCAGAATTTAGCTTATTTGAATTACCTGAATTAGGAATGGTTACTGATGCCATAACAACTGATTTTAATAAGGATGGTCAAATCGATTTAATAGTAGTTGGAGAATGGATGAAACCAACTTTTTTGGAAAATAACAAAGGTAATTTTAAAGATGTGACCTCAACTTTTGTGAATGGGAATAATAGTGGCTTATGGCAAAGTATTGCTGCTTTCGATATTGATAATGATGGAGATGACGATTTTATTTTAGGGAACTTCGGATTGAATTCAAAATTTAAAGCTTCGGATAAATATCCAATGAAAATGTATGTTGGTGATTTAGATAATAACAATAGAACAGAAACCATTATTGCTATTGAAAAAAAAGGTAATTATTATACACTCCAAGGTTTAGATGAATTAGCCGGACAATTAAATTATTTGAAGAAAAAATATAGGAGCTATAAAGATTTTGCGGGGAAAACAGTAGAAGAAATCTTTGGTAAGGAGGAGTTAAAAACTACAACTCTTTTAACAGTAACTACGTTGGCTTCTGGCTATTTAAAAAATGGTGGAGACTCATTTACGTTTTATCCATTTATGGATCCTAATTTGCAATTATCACCAATTACGGAAATACTGAATTATGATTTTAATGCAGATGGCCAAGAAGATATTTTATTAGCGGGAAATTATTTTGGTGTAACCCCTTATCAAGGAAGGTTTGATAGCTTTGCAGGAGCTATAATACAAAACAATGGGGAAGTCGTATCATCAGCGCAAGTTGGGGTTAATTTTTTTGATAAAGCTGTAAAAGGATTAAATATTATTAATTTTAAAGGAAGTAAATATCTTTTAGTAACTATAAATAATGATGAAATTGAGATCTATGAAATTCCGAATTAATGGGTTATTTGTGTTGCTATCTATAGTAACAATAATGTTTTGATCTAAAGTAAGACATGAAATTGTTATAAACCAAAATGATTATCATAAAGTAGTTGATTTATTGAAACCAATTATAGTACATGAAATTTTTAATCGTTAGATATATTCAATATAAATCCTTGATTATGAATATTTTCAATTTTAATTGAATTATCCTTTGATAAGTATTGTCTTAAATGTGAAATAAAAACATTTAGACTTTTACGGTTAAAATAATCGTTCTTACCCCAAAGGGAATTTAATATATCATTATGCCGGCTAATATTATTTTTATTTTTCACTAAATACAATAGTAGCTCACTTTCACGTGCTGTTAAATGTCTTTTTTCATCATTTATTTTTAATTCATAAGTTGAAGGTGAAAAACTATATTTTCCAATCCTATATGATTCTCCTACGGATTGATTATTTCTATTCAACATTTTCAATAGACTATTTAATCTAGCTACTAATTCTTCTTCATCAATAGGTTTTCTTATAAAGTCTATGGCACCTAATGAATAACCTTTTAGAAGATCAATTTTTAACGACCTAGCTGTTAGAAAAAGAAACGGAATCGAAATGTTTTTTTCATTTATTTTTTCAGCCAATTGGAAGCCATCCATATCGGGCATCATTACATCCAAAATGCACAAATCAAATGGTCTTTCCGAAAGTATTGATAAAGCGTCTTTACCATTTTTAACCCATAAAACTGAAAAATTCTTCATTTTAAGGTATTCATTAAGAACATATCCTAATGAGTCATCGTCTTCTACTAAAAGCAATTTATATGTATCCATATATTAATTAGCTATTGGTAATTTAAGTATAATTTTTGTTCCTTCACCAATCTTACTTTCCAACTTAATACTGCCTTTATGCAATTTAATGATCTTTTTTACATAGTTTAAACCTATCCCATAACCTTTTACATTATATAAATTTCCTTGAGAAACCCTAAAATGTTTTTTAAATATATTATGTTGATCTTTCTTTTCTATCCCTATTCCATTATCTTCAACAGTTACATATAGTTCTTTGTTTTTAATTGTTGAAGTAAGTTTAACAAAGGGTGTTTCTAAATGGTATTTCTTCGCATTATCAAGCAAATTATTAATAGCGTTTGCCAAATGTAATGGTTCGCATTTAATCATAATCATTTCTTCGCTAATTTCATATTTAAAGTCAACTTTTTCCATTTTTGAAACGGCCTTAAACTCTTCACATAATTGTATAAGATGTGGGTAAAAATCCGTTTCAGAAAGGTTTAAATTGATATTATTTTTATCCAAACTTGCTAATTGTAGAACCTTTTCTATATGTAATTTTAACCTGTCAATTTGATTTCTAATAATATCTAAATAAGTTTTATTTTCTTCATTTTCTTTTTGTTGAAGTATTTTAG
>CAYTSL010000236.1:0-3582 GCA_964440415.1 uncultured Flavobacteriaceae bacterium | reverse complement strand
GTTCCACATAAATCGATTGCATTAAATTCTTCCAGATTTATGGCGATACATAAGTCTAGCAGCGCGTCTCGGAAGCCCATCAATTCTTCAAGAGTGATGCTTCGCATCATATAAACGGTAAGAAAAGAAGCAATTTGGCTTTGGTTGTATTCTCCATTTGAAATATTTACCAATACCTTTTTAGCCTCCTCACTTGAGATGCTTTCTTGATTTATAAGTCTGTTTAATAACTTCTTCATAATTTAACTATTGACCCAATTCTTCAACATCTTTTTCCCAAGAGGAGTAAGCACGGATTCCGGATGGAATTGTACTCCTTTTACATCGTAAATTCTATGGCGTAAGGACATGATCTGTCCATTTTCATCAAATGAAGTTGCTTCCAATTCTTTAGGTAAGTTTGTATCTACAACCCAAGAATGATAACGTCCCACTTCAATATTTTTGCCTAATCCTTTAAACATGGATTCATCATCAACTGTAATGTTTACATTGGTGGCTACTCCATGATATACTTCATCTAAATTATTTAGTTTTCCTCCAAATACCTCACCAATGGCTTGTTGACCTAAACAAACACCTAGAATACTTTTTGTTGCTCCATACTCCTTAATAATCGGCTTTAATAGTCCTGCTTCATCTGGAATTCCCGGTCCTGGAGATAATACTATCTTATCAAAAGGTTTAACATCTTCTAATTGTAATTTATCATTTCTAATAACAGTTACTTCACAATTAAGATCCTCTAAATAGTGAACCAAATTATAGGTAAAGCTGTCGTAATTATCTATTACTAATATTTTTTTCATTGTGATATTCTTTCTGCTATTTCGATTGCTTTTGTTAAGGCTCCTAACTTATTATATACTTCCTGTAATTCGTCTTCAGGTTTAGACTTTGATACTAATCCGGCACCAGCTTGCCAATGTAATTGATGGTTTTTACTTAAAAATGTTCGGATCATTATTGCATGATTATAATTACCATCAAAATCCATGAAACCAATTGCGCCTCCATAAAATCCTCGACTCGTTTTTTCATATTTCTCAATTAGTTGCATAGCCATATGTTTTGGAGCTCCACTTAAGGTTCCTGCTGGAAAGGTGTCTGCAACCACTTGCATGGTTGGTGTGTTTTTATGTTTTTGTCCGGTAACTCTACTCACTAAATGTATGACATGAGAAAAGAACTGTACTTCTCTATATTTTTCTACTGTAACTTTGCTTCCATGTCTGCTTAAATCATTTCTTGCCAAATCAACTAACATAACATGTTCGGCATTTTCTTTAGCATCTTCTACTAGTTTTTCAGCTAATTCGGTATCTTTTAAATCGTCACCAGTACGTCTAAATGTCCCTGCAATTGGATGAATTTCAGCTTTGCCGTCGTTTACAACTAATTGAGCTTCAGGTGAACTACCAAATATCTTGAAATTTCCATAATCAAAATAGAAAAGGTAAGGAGACGGATTAATACTTCTTAACGCTCTGTAAACATTAAATTCATCGCCTTTAAAACCTTGTTCGAATTTTTTGGACAGCACCAACTGGAAAACATCACCTCTTGCACAATGTTTTTTCGCAAGTTCCACATGCTCCATGTATTCTTTATCTGTAAGATTTGATGTTATCTCACCTTGGAAATTAAATTGATAAGAAGCGAAATTCTTCGCTTTGATAAGATGATCAATATCGTCGACATTACTTTCAGCATTAAAACAATGGGCAAAAATGTATGCCTCATTCTTAAAGTGATTAATAGCTATTATATTCTGATAGACTGCATAATAGATATCCGGAATTGATAAAGAATTTTCTTTTTTTGTAATTTTTATATCCTCAAAATACTTCACAGCATCATAAGCTGTATAACCAAATATGCCATTGTTTATGAACTTGAAATTCTGATCTGAATCAATTTCAAATCGCTTTGTGAATTTGTGAATTTCATCCGTAACATCCCTATCAGAAGTTGAATCTATTTGAGATTCACCATCTGGAAAAATCTGGGTTATTAGATCATTCTCAACTTTTATTGATGCTATTGGGTTGCAACATATATATGAAAAACTATTGTCATTTGTATGGTAATCACTACTCTCTAATAGAATGCTATTGGGATATTTATCTCTGATTTTTAGATAGATGCTTACCGGAGTAATAGTATCTGCCAATATTTTTTTGTGATAAGTATGTAATTTATATGTTTTCATAAATGCTGAATTTATTTCAGTATCTCATTTTACTTACATGATTTTATTTCTTTAGATTCTGAAACAAGTTCAGAACAAAGAAAAAGGCTTGTCGTGAATGACAAGCCTTAATATTTTGATTTAAATATACTACAGGGTTAGTTCACGAATTAATTGTTTCGAGAGTTCCACCACCAAGTATTATTTAAAAATGTGTTCATTTGATAAATATTGAATTCAAATATAGAAATGATATTTAGTTTAACAAATTTTTTATCAAATTAATTTTTTGTTAAAATCCCGGTCAACTTATGGTCGGTTCGTTAACTTTACGACATGAAGAAGTATTTATTGGTTTTGGTTTTGTTGGGAATCTTTTCATGTAAAAATGAGACAAAGGCTAATTTGGTTGTGACTTCTAATGAGATTGACCCTGTGTATCCAGAGCTTAAAGTTGTGGATTATTATGGACTTGAGCCTCTTTTGCATAAAGATGATGGGAAAACTTACGTCATTAATTTTTGGGCAACATGGTGTGCGCCATGCATAAAAGAATTACCTTATTTTGAGAGGTTAAATAAGGAATATTCCAATAAAAATGTTGAAGTAATTTTGATTAGTTTGGACTTTCCTAAAAAATACGAATCGGCATTAAAACCATTTATAAGGAAGCATGATCTAAAGTCGGAGGTGTATGCTTTTGATGACACGAATTCCAATTATTGGATTCCGCAGGTTTATTCTGATTGGTCGGGCGCTATTCCTGCAACTTTAATATATAATAGAGATAAAAGACAATTCTATGAAAAGTCCTTTAGCTATGATGAATTAGTAACCGAAATAAATAAATTTAAAAATTAGATTATGAAAACACTGCAAATTGTAACGTTAATAGTTGTGACCGTTTTAAGTTCGCTGTCAAATTATACCATTCCTAATCCCGGCTATAAAATAGGCGATGTTATTGAAGATTTTAAATTGAAGAATATAGATGGAAATATGGTTTCCTTATCTGATTATAACGATGCCAAGGGATTCATCATTACATTTACTTGCAATACATGTCCTTATGCCAAAATGTATGAGAATAGAATTATTGATCTAGATAAAAAATATGCTGCTCAAGGATATCCTGTAATTGCCATTATGCCTAATAACACAAGTGTTAAACCAGGAGATAGTTTTGAAGAAATGCAAAAAAGAGCCAAAGTAAAAGGATTTACCTTTCCTTATCTAATTGACGAAAGTCAAACTGTCTATCCAAAATTTGGAGCCACAAAGACTCCGCATATGTATGTAGTTCAAAAAACAAAAAAAGGTAACATGGTGCAATATATTGGTGCCATAGATGATAATTATAAAGATGCTTCTGCAGTGTCCAGAAAGTATGT
>CAYTSL010000235.1:0-3586 GCA_964440415.1 uncultured Flavobacteriaceae bacterium | reverse complement strand
GATGTAAAATAAGCAAGTTCTAAATAAAATTCTCCTCCTAAAGACAAATAGGTTCCACCGCCAACAGCATTATGCCATTTATCAGAATCTTCTCCTTTAGCCCAAACGCGACCATAATCGAAACCTCCATAAATTCCAAAAGCTATAGGTAAAGACATATATCTTACATTTCCAATAGGAGTTCTTAAATCGGTTGAGTGATAAAAAGCCTGATTACCACTGAATCGTTGCTGTCTAAAACCTCTTAACCCATCTAAATCTCCTAGAGTAGCGGCTTGATGAAATTCAAAATCATCTCCGAAATTAACATGCCCTTGAGCCTCGGTGTCTAAAACCAATCTACCGTTCCCTATTAAACTGGTTGTAAACTTAACTTTAGGTATTACATATGCGAAGCCTTTATCTTCATCAAAATTAGCTGTATATCCAGCGTCTACGCTAAATCCAATTCCTTTTGGCGCTATGAAACCTTCGAAATTCTCATATTCATATGATGCTTTAACACTGAAAAAATCTTGTCCTAGAAATACATTTGGATTTACATCAGCTGTTTCAACAAACCGTCCTTCAGTCTCTTCTACTTCAATATTTTCATAGGAAAGACCTATGCTAAATATACTGCCTTGGTAACCTCTCATAATTAAAGAAGGTTCAAAAGATAGGGTTTGTATTCTAACTCTATTATAATCCTTTCCAAAATCATCCTCGCCATCTTTGGTTTCATTCCCAATACCAAAAAAATTATCTGAATAATTTGGGCTATTGAAACCTGCAGCCAATCCTAGATTAACATTATTAAAAATGCCTGCAAACTCTCCTTTATAACTTAAATCAACACCAGAGGTTTCGAAAAAATACATTGCTTTAATTTGATGCTTATCTGTAAATGGGTCTTTTAATAAAGAATTTTTAGTGAAGTTATAAGCACCTCCTAAAGAAAAACCATTATCCGGATTAAAACCTACAACAGGATAAAAGCTACTCATATCTCGTCTACGATTTTTAAAATAATATGTATTTGTGTCATAATGATCTGATAGTTTTTTTGGCACTTTTGTAGTGAATGTATTTGGTTTCGACTTTTGATCATACACTTTTACATTTCTTCTATTATCTGCTGTGTACGTATCATTGCCATTTCCGCCAATAATTTTGGTGTGAATATTTTTATTACCATCTCCTTCAACTTGAAAGATATCATCGTCATCTAAACCGTAAATCCAAATTTCGTTTGTTAGTTTTTTATCATAGGTAACATCCCAGAACTTTTCTTCTTTATTCTTTTTTTTCACCCTGTAGCCTTCAACTCTAGTTTTACCCTCCGCCAATCTTGTAATAACGAAGCGATCAGTTTTGCTTGTGCCAACAACCATGACATAAGAGACTAGATACTCATAGAAGTCTTCAGCATTTGACTCTATATTTGCTAACCTGCCCTTTAGAGCCTTCTTAACACGTTGTACTTTGTCTTGGTCCATTTCTTTTGGTATATTCTCAAACGCTTTATCAATTACTTCTTCGGTTATATTTTCTTTAATAAAGCGTGCTTCTCTTAACCAATCAGCTCTAGTATGATTAGTCAAAACCGCTAAATCAACATCATCTCCAGCATCATTAAACCATCTAAAAGAGTCATAATCTTCATCATAGCGCTGCATAAATCGCATTGGAGGAGCTAAAGTTGTTATTGCACCCAGAATGAAACCATCAAAATCTGAATAGGCCATATCTCGATCTCTTGGTATTGCTTTATATAATTTAGTGCCATCTTCATTCTCAATTTCTGCCCATTTCCATTGGTCGTCATGTCTATCCCAATCACCAATCAAATTATCAAATAACCGCGTTCTAATATAAAGCGCTTCATCTATTTTTATATCTTCTCTATCGTCTCTCAATTCTTCATATAAATCTACTGTGCTTATGAGCTTATCTGAACCACCAAGACTTTCTACATCGCCCAAACCATCAGATAGACGTTCCTCAATAAAGAAAATCTTATCACCAAATCGGTCATTGTACCATTCTAATGCATTTTGCTTAGGTATGTAGTATATATTCGGATTAGGATGCAAAATGTCGATAGCATCTGCCATATCTCCAATAGTAAGTGAACCATAAGGATTTGCTGTAGTCCAATAGTCTTGCAATAATTTAATAAAATAATTGTCTTCAAATTTTGGATCTAAGTAAGTGGTTTTAAAAAGAAAGTATTGTGTAAAGCGTAAGGCACTTTTTTTTGCAGACCTCAACGCATATTGTTTGCCATTTTTATCTTCTAATCGAATTGAATTTGTTTGATGCCCTCCACCTTTTCGTAATGGTTTTAAACCACCATACAAGGTGTCTAAAAGTGCAGATTCAATTTTTATATCAGTGGTATAATCTTCTCTATAGTGCTCACCCCAAAGAAATTTATACGTTTTAGTGCGCTCTAATTCTTCAGGGGTATAAATTGATTTATATACATATTTAGGCGTATTGTATTCATTGTAATCTTGTTCTTGCCACTTAGGTTCAGCGGCTATAATTTCTTTTGAAAAGACAGGCATTTCATAGTTATTGGAATTACCGTAAAATTCTAGCGTTACAGATCCATCTTTATACTGGATTATTTTAGAAAATCCTAATTGACTTGATGCGAAAGAATCAGCTAAACCAGATTTAACTTTATCGGTCAATGCTCCAGAGCCTGAATTAATAGTTGGAATTCCTTTTTTGTTGATGTATTGAAGACTTCTATCATGACCTGCTATTAAGATCACGTTAGACGCTTGTTTTGCTATGGTTATTAATCGTTCGCTAAATTCATTGTACCTATTATTACTGATTTTTTGTGGATTGAGGCCTAAATTCAAACCGTTTTGAGCTGTTCCATTACTAGCAACTGGATGATACATCGCCACCAATACAGTTTTTCCTTCACTTTTTTTAATCTCACTTTCTAATTCTTCATAAAATTCTGTCTTATTTCGTATATCACATTCTACATTAATACCAGGAAATTTGTCCCAATCTTGTAACGCCCATTGAGAATCGACTAGGATAACATCGACATCGTCATTAAGTTTTTCTCTTTTGAAAGGACAGCCTTTTCTTGGTAAGAATACTTTTTTCTTATTTAAGGCATCTTCAATATAGTTTTCCTGATTATGTAATGCTTCTAAGCCAGACTGCCAATCTGAATAACCAGGAATAAAAATGGTTCTTCCATTAAATGATTTAGCAACATCTATTTGCAAATCAAGGTTTTTTGAGCCATTATCAGATAATAAACCATTTGGTGACGCATTATTTCCAAGAAACAACACCATTGAACTTGAAGATTCTAAGCTCAATTTAGCTTTTAAAGCGTCTAGATTACTAGATGTGCCATCTACATTATCTCCTATATTTCCTAATGCATAAAAGGTGTAAGAAACATCTTTTTTTTGTGTTGTCACTTTCTGAGCATGAGAAGCAAAAGCAAACAATAGCAGTATCGATAAAATCTTAATTTTAATATTCATTTCTTGGTTGTAATTATTTAATAATAATAGTAGCTACTTCTGATTCTAGAGTAGCCTTGATGTTGTAAATATATAAT
>CAYTSL010000234.1:0-3591 GCA_964440415.1 uncultured Flavobacteriaceae bacterium | reverse complement strand
TTCCAGAGATAACTCATAAAAAACATTCTTGTGTTTATTGATGTAATTTTTAAATACAAGAATTAATAGATCGTGCTGTAATTTTATAACAGGTCTAAGCGTAATATTCTGGAAACGCTCATCATCACTCGTATTTTCAAGTACTTTAGCTGATAAAATTTCTGGGCGAAGGCTTAATAGGTCTTGGTCTCTTGTATCCATTGGATTTGGTTTCAATAAAAGTAAGAAGAATCATTTTTTACTATAAGCAATCATTATATACTTGTTAACTAGTTTATTAACACTATAGGATCACTTATAAATCTTTTTAAGGTACTTGGTATCGATATAGAATGTTCCAAAGGGTATAATTGCTGCCAGAAGTATAAAGGTGAGAGTCTTGGTATCCCATTTTAGTTCACCTGCAATAATTATAGCAAGTAGGATATAGGCCATAAATAATAATCCATGAGGCATACCCAGTAGTTTTACGTAATCTGCATTGTTCGCAAAGTATTTTATGGGTACTGCTATAAACAATAGAAGAATATAGGAAACGCCTTCTAAAAAAGCTATAATTCTAAAAAAGACAATAAATTTTGACATAGAATTTTTTTTTGGCTAAAATACAAATCAAATTAAGAATGCTCTTGAATATTCCTTTAGATCTGATTTTTTATATGGTAAAACAGTAATATTTTTGAGTAAATACTGCAACAGTTTTTAAATAATTTGAACTTACTTTGTATTTCCCTTTTAGTTAAAGGATTATTAATTCCTAAGTATTGAGCAGCATTCTTTAAATTTATAATAAATTTCAAGATGCTGCTTTTTCATTTCTATGAAATAGTTTGATTATTTATTAAAAAAATCGTATCTATATACTCTCAAATCACTGGTTCCTTTTTTTACTTATTCTGCTCCAAGTAATAAGAGAATATTAAAACCTAACAAATGTCATATTTTTAAAATTTTATTATGGATAGATTTATATCCAAATAATAAATAAACCCTTAGATTATGAAAATATACGATGATAAACACATTAAAAATGTAGTATTCGTAGGGGCCCACCACAGCGGGAAAACAACATTAGCAGAAACCATGTTGTTTGAAGCTGGCCTCCTAAAAAGAAGAGGAACTGTAGAAGACAATAGTACAGTTTCGGATTATCATGAGATAGAACATGCACGCGGCGCCTCGGTTTTTGCAACCCCACTTCACACAGAATGGCGCAATTATAAAATAAACATTATTGACACTCCAGGTTTAGACGATTTTATTGGCGAAATTATTTCATCCATTAGGGTTGGAGACACGGTTGTTACCGTGATAAACGGTAAACACGGTGTTGAGGTTGGTACTGAAATTATCTGGAACTACATAGATAAATATAACAGACCAACCTTATTTGTTATAAACCAAATTGATCAACCAGATGTGAAGTTTGATGAGAGTTTTAACAGCATAAAAACCCTTGTGGGTAATAATGCAGTAAAAGTACAATATCCTTTAGTTATTGATGGTGCGCAATGTATTGTTGATGTTCTAAAAATGATAATGTACAAATTTGGACCAGAAGGAGGGAAGCCTGAAAAAATAGAAATCCCTGAAGATCAAAAAGCATTGGCAGACAAACTACACAATGAGTTAGTTGAAAAAGCAGCTGAAAATGATGAAGAATTAATGGAATTGTTCTTTGATAAGGGAACTTTGAATGAAGATGAAATGAGACAAGGCATAAAAATAGGGATGCTTAATCATGAATTATTTCCAGTATTCTGTGTTTCAGCATTAAAAGATATGGGTACAGGACGATTAATGGGATTCATTGATAATGTAGCACCTGCCGCATCAGAATTAAAAGGAGAACAAAGCAAAGAAGGAGATGAGATCAAACCAGAAAAAGGAGCACCAACATCTTTATTTGTATTTAAAACATTATATCAGGCTAATTTAGGACAAATAACATTCTTCAAAGTTACATCTGGAGAAATTAAGGCTAACGACAGGTTAACAAATCCCAGAAATGGTGAGACAGAGGTTTTCAATCAACTGTTCATTATGGATGGTAAAAACAGGAATCCTGTTTCAAAATTAACTGTTGGTGATATTGGAGCCACTTTAAAGTTAAAATATACAGGAACCAATGACACCTTGCATAGTGGCAAAAAACCTATCACTATAAAGGAAATTCAATATCCAGCTCCTAGAATTACAAAAGCTGTTACTGCTAAAGATAAAAATGATGATGAAAAGTTAAATGAGGCATTAAGACGCATTCAGATGCAAGATCCTTCCGTTGTATTTGGATATTCAAAAGAATCTAAACAACAATTATTGGGCTGCCAGGGAGAATTGCATTTATTAACTATAGACTGGGCCTTAAAAAATATTTACGGTGTAGAAGCAGAATATAAAAGACCAAAAATTCAGTATAGAGAAACTATTCAACGTTCATCTAATGCAAGTTATAAGCATAAAAAACAATCGGGTGGTGCAGGACAGTTTGGTGAAGTTCATATGAAAATAGAACCGTGGCATGAAGGTATGGAAAAACCAGAAGGATTTAACCTTAGAGGTATGGAAGAAATAGATCTTCCTTGGGGAGGAAAACTTATCTTTTACAACTGTATAGTTGGTGGTGTTATTGACCAGCGATACTTACCATCTGTAATGAAAGGTGTATTAGAAGTCATGGAAGAAGGACCTTTAACAGGATCTTATATAAGAGATGTACGCGTTATGGTTTATGACGGTAAAATGCACGCTGTAGATTCTAACGATATCTCATTCAAAATAGCAGGAGCTCATGCGTTTAAAGAAGCGTTTTTAAATGCAAATCCTAAATTGTTAGAACCAACAAATGAATTGGTGGTTAAAGTTCCTGAAGAAATGGTTGGTAGTGTAATGACAGACCTACAGTCAAGAAGATCAATAATTCAAGGTATAGATAGCAATAATAATTATCAAATATTGAAATCTATTACCCCAGCAGCAGAATTGTTTGGGTATTCAACAGATCTTAGATCCATTACTCAAGGTAGAGGGACTTTTAGTTCAACATTTGTCTCGTATAAAGCAGTACCAAATAATGTACAACAGCAATTAGTAAAAAAATTAGAAACAGAAAAAGTTTAATATAAAAACAAGTAGTATGCAAACTAAAGTATCATATTTAAGTGATTTAAAGTTCAATTTAGAAACCTGGAAGAGAGAGCTACGTTTTCATTTTAACGAAATGGATACGTTTGAAGAAAAATTAGAAGAAATAGCAAGTAGAGAATTCGGTAAAAAAGCAACAGTACCGTTAGATAATTTCCAGAACAGAATTATGCTGGAAAAAGCAGCTATTTCTAAATTGATGCATAGATGTAAAAAGAAAATGAATAATATTAATAGTGCAGATTTTAATGAAGGTATTGATGGTCGCTTACTAAATGAACAGCATCCATTAAAAGATGATATGAGAACTTATATCAGAATGCATTATGATCTGAAAGAAGAAATGATGAAATATTTTTTAGAATGGTTATAGTAAGTTGACAATCTTGTAACATGTAATTAAAAGACCATATTCTTAAAGTAGAGTATGGTCTTTTTTAATTGCTC
>CAYTSL010000233.1:1648-3624 GCA_964440415.1 uncultured Flavobacteriaceae bacterium | reverse complement strand
CCAATAAATCTTCCTGTCATGTTCCCCTTGTTACTGGCTCAAGGAGGTGAAGGGATTGCTGTTGGTTTATCAACAAAGATATTACCTCATAATTTTATTGAACTTATTGATGCATCTATCAAACATTTAAAAGGTAAACGTTTTACAATACTTCCAGATTTTCCAACTGCTGGAATTGCAGATTTCACTAATTACAATGATGGAAATAGAGGAGGAAGAGTTAGGGTAAGAGCTAAAATATCCCAATTGGACAAAAATACTTTGGTCATTACCGAAATACCTTTTGGTACGAATACTACTTCGCTTATTGATTCCATTCTTAAAGCTAATGAAAAAGGGAAGATCAAGATTAAGAAAATTGATGACAATACAGCGGCTGAGGTAGAAATTTTGGTTCATTTACCATCTGGAATTTCGCCAGACAAAACTATAGATGCTCTTTTCGCTTTTACTGCTTGTGAAACGGCTATTTCTCCTTTAGGTTGCGTAATTGAGGAAAACAAACCACTCTTTATTGGTGTGTCTGAAATGCTCCGCCGCTCAACAGATAATACAGTTGAACTTTTAAAAAAGGAACTGGAAATAAAGCTAGGTGAACTAGAAGAACAGTGGCATTTTGCTTCTTTAGAGCGCATTTTTATCGAAAACAGGATCTATCGTGATATCGAGGAAGAGGAAACCTGGAAAGGCGTTATATCAGCCATTGATAAAGGGCTAAAACCACATACTAAACATTTAAAACGAAGTATTACAGAAGAGGATATAACTCGTTTGACTGAAATAAGAATAAAACGAATTTCAAAATTTGATATTGATAAGGCACAACAAAAAATTGAAGCGTTAGAAGATCAGATCTCAGAAGTGAAACATAATTTGGCTAATTTAATTGACTATTCTATTGGTTATTTTACTAGACTTAAAAAGGACTATGGAAAGGGACGTGAGCGAAAAACCGAAATTCGCATATTTGATGATGTAGACGCCACCAAAGTTGTTATCAGAAATACTAAATTATATGTAAATAGGGAAGAAGGATTTGTTGGAACCTCCTTACGTAGAGATGAATATGTTTGTGATTGCAGTGATATAGATGATGTAATAGTATTCACGAATGAAGGTAAAATGATGATCACTAAAGTAGATTCTAAAACATTTGCAGGTAAGGGAATCATTCATGTTGCCGTCTTCAAAAGAAAAGACAAGCGAACGATTTACAACATGGTTTATCGAGATGGAGCACGAGGGTCATCTTATATAAAACGATTTGCTGTTACAGGTGTTACTCGGGACAAGGAATACGATCTAACTAACGGTGCAAAAGGCACAAAAGTCTGGTATTTTTCAGCTAACCCAAATGGAGAAGCTGAAGTTGTTACAGTGCTATTGCGACAAGTAGGCAGTATTAAAAAACTAAAATGGGATATTGATTTTGCCGATGTCATAATAAAAGGAAGAGCATCTAAAGGAAATTTGGTCACAAAAAATTCGGTAAAACGAATTGAATTAAAAGAGAAAGGGGTCTCGACATTAAAACCAAGAAAGATCTGGTTTGATGATACTGTTCAACGCCTTAATGTTGATGGAAGAGGTGAGTTAATAGGAGAATTTAGAGGGGAAGACCGTTTATTGGTTATTTCTCAATCTGGAATGATTAAAACTATTATGCCAGAATTGACAACTCATTTTGATGCAAATATGATTGTTTTAGAAAAATGGATTCCTAGAAAACCAATATCGGCTATTTATTTTGATGGTGAAAAAGAGCGCTATTATGTGAAACGGTTTATAATTGAAAATGAAAATAAAGAGGAATTATTCATAACAGATCACAAGAATTCCCAACTAGAAATTGCCTCTACGGATTGGAAACCAGTTGCAGAGCTAGTTTTTTCAAAAGAACGTGGTAAAGACAGAAAGGACAATATTCAAATCAATTTAGAAGAGTTTATTGCATTAAAAGGGATTGCAGCACTTGG
>CAYTSL010000233.1:0-1548 GCA_964440415.1 uncultured Flavobacteriaceae bacterium | reverse complement strand
AGAAATAGACGACGAAGGACAGATTACTTTGTTTTAAACAAAATTGATGATAAATTTTAGATATTACCTGTTATATGATAAAAACATTGAACATTATTTTATCCTTGTTTTTTTTCCTTCTATTAATGTTAGGTTGCTTCATTGTATTTTATAAGAATAATTTCTATTCATTTCTTTTTACCATCGGTTTGCCAATTTTGTTTCTAATAAATCTTTTTTATTTATGTTACTGGACTATAAATAAAAAGATATATTTAATCGGGTTTATTATTAGTTTAGGGGTTTATTATGCATTATTTGATTCATTTTTTCAAATTAATTTTAAAAAAACGACATCAAATGTGGACCGGTTGTCAATCTTAACATTCAACACCCGTTCATTTAATTTGAATCACGATATTGAAAAACATTTAGGTGATGATAAAATTGTAGATTTTATAAAGAATGAAAAGCCAGATATTATTTGTATTCAAGAATTTTCTGCTATTAAATATAAAGAATTTGATAAGTATCCGTATTGGTTTAAAACAAATATAATAACTCGTAACAAATCGGTAATGGCTATATTCTCAAAATATCCATTTGTGGATAAAGGGTATATAAATTTCCCTAATTCATCAAATGGTGCTATGTACACTGATATAGTTTACAAAAACCAAGTTTTTCGATTGTATAATATTCATTTGCAATCGTTTGGCATGGAAATGAATTCAGATAAAAAAAATGATATTCAAAAATTAAATCTGTATAATACAATTTCAGAAACAACAAAACTTCAAAAAGAACAAGCAGAAATAATTAAAAATCATACTAAATCATTTGAAGGTAAAATTATTTTAACAGGAGATTTTAATAGTACCCAATTTTCTTCACCGTATTCTATTTTTAAGAAAAATAGAAAGGACAGTTTTATTGAGGCAGGTACAGGACTTGGAACAACTTATAGATTGTTTCATTATCCTTTGAGGTTAGATTTTATTCTTTGTGACGAGGACATAAATGTTATTACACATAGAAACTATAAAATTGGATTATCCGATCATGAACCAATATTAGTTGAATTGAAAATGAATTAAAACAAATGATTAGTTCTTTACTCCTAAACTAAGTTAATAGAATATTTCCATAACGTCAGAATATTTTTATTTCAATAAATCTTGATTCTTAATTAGAAATTCTTCCTATAATTTGGAATCCTACAATAGAATAAATGTTTGTTTAAGACCTTCAATTTTTAAAAATATACGGAGAAAGAAAGACAACCTTGTTTTAATTCTTCCAAGCAGGATCTATCTTTTATAAATTCAATATTTTAATTCTCAGATTTCTTAATCTTCTTTTCGTTGATCTTCTTAATTCTATAATTCAAGAATTCAACAAATAAGGAAAATGCAATAGCAAAATACAAATAACCTTTTGGAATAGCACTGCAACATTAACGTACTTTGAAGCTGACAGATGTCATTAAACTCTTTATTTTCTACTCCATAGATATGAGTATCTGCTTTGAGCTGTTCACCAATTGCACACTTTAAAATAGATATCAGA
>CAYTSL010000232.1:0-3650 GCA_964440415.1 uncultured Flavobacteriaceae bacterium | reverse complement strand
CCCTTGGCAAGCTAGTAGAATTAAGAACCAATCTTCTAATTCTAGATCTATTTCTGTTGCTTTTGTGGCATTTGAAATCCTTTTTTTATTTGTTGTTCCAATAACTGGATGAATATTAGAAGGGTGTTTTAATATCCATGCTAATAATAATTGATCTTCTGTTGCATTATATTTACCCAAAAGCTCACCAAGTTGTTTGTGTATTCGTCTTGTTTGATCATTATCTTCTTTAAAAACATATCCAAGAGGCGACCAAGCCATTGGAAGGATATTTTTGAGCATCATTTGGTCTAAAACACCATCATACATTGCGTCATGATGGGTTAGAGAAAATTCTACTTGATTAGCATTTATTGTAGTGCCTTCCGATATGAGATCTACTTGGGAAGGAGTGAAATTGGATACTCCAAAATCGAGTATCTTACCTTGTTTTTTGAGTAAATAAATGGCTTCACTAATTTCTTCTGGGTGCATCAATGGGCTTGGCCTATGTAATAGAAATAAATCTAAATAATCTGTTTTTAGATTTTTGAGAGACTCCACAACAGACCATATTATATAGTCTTTACTGTAATTATAGTGCTTGACCTTATTGTTTCTTCCTTCTGCTAAATATTGAATACCACATTTAGAGATAAGCTGTATACTTTCTCGTTTAACACCACTCTTTTCAAAGGCATTTCCAAATTCAGCTTCTGTAGTGTAACCACCATAAATGTCGGCGTGGTCAAATGTAGTAACTTGATTATCAATACAATGATTCATTAGTGCAATCATCTCATCTTTTGATAAAGCTTTACCAAAATCACCCCAAGACATGACACCAGAAATGATATTTGAGAAATTCAATAGATTTATTTGTTTCTTAAACTTGTTTTTTTGTATCACAGCTATAAAAATACTTAAAACTCTCTGAATTTTGTAATATTGTTTATCTCATTATTAGAATAACTTAAATAATTAAAATCTTATTATCGTTTTAGAAACGTATATACTAGTATAATTTTAAAAAATATGTTCATTATGATTTATCCTAAGTACTTAAAATCGTTTTTTTTTGCAACTATTGTAATCGTTTTTTTTGGTTGTAATGAAAATGACCCAACTTCTTCAACCCTAGGGACTTCAAAAATTTCAGTAAAACTTATGGATGACCCTGGAGATTACGACAATGTTTTTATTGATGTAATTGATGTAATGGTAAAATTTGATGAGGATGATAATGACGACGATAATGGTTGGCAAAGTTTGGAAGCTATAAACACTGGTATCTATGATTTGTTAGAACTTACAGGTGGAGTTAACGTGTTATTAGTAGATGATTATGAAATTCCTTCTGGAACTTTAAAACAAATTAGATTGATATTGGGAGAAGATAATACCGTTGTTATTGATGGAGAAACCTTTCCGTTAAGAACACCAAGTGCGCAACAATCTGGTTTAAAAATTCAAGTTAATGAAACACTTGAAGGCAATTATGGTTACACATTTTTATTAGATTTTAATGTTGATGAGTCTATTAATATAGCTGGAAATTCTGGTAACATAAATTTAAAACCAGTAATTAGAGCAACTGTTGAAGCATCTACTGGAGCAATTAGTGGTAACGTAACACCTATAGACGTTCAAATGGAAATTTCAGCTACTAATGGTGTTGATACAATATCTGCTTTTACAGATGAAGAAGGAAACTTTGTTTTAGTTGGTTTACCTCAAGGTACTTACACTGTTACTGTAACTCCAGACCCAACTTCAGAATTAACTACTCAAACAATTGAAAACGTTGAAGTAAATGTTGGTGAAACAACAGATTTAGGAGTTATTTCTATTGAATAATTAACTATCAAAATATTATATTTTTTTAAGAGCAGTACAAATATGTACTGCTCTTTATTTTTTAACCAATTATTAACATCATTAATAGAATAATTTTAACAATTTGCAAGGCTTAAATAATTTAATATAAATACCAGTACTAAAAATTTAAAATAAGATGGAAGAAACAAGCACAATTGACATTAAATCGATTAATGAAAAAATTGAAAAAGAAAGTGCTTTTGTTGATTTACTAACCTTGGAAATGAATAAGGTTATTGTCGGACAAAAACACATGATCGAACGCTTACTTATTGGACTGTTAGGCCAAGGTCATATCTTATTAGAAGGAGTTCCTGGATTAGCTAAAACACTTGCAATTAGCTCATTATCCCAAGCGGTAGAAGCTAGTTTTAGTAGAATTCAATTTACACCAGATCTTTTACCTGCAGATGTGGTTGGTACTTTGATCTACAACATGAAGGAAAATGATTTCTCTATAAAAAAAGGTCCAATTTTCGCCAATTTTATTTTAGCTGATGAGATAAACCGAGCACCTGCGAAGGTACAATCTGCTCTACTTGAAGCAATGCAGGAAAAACAGGTTACTATTGGTGACGAGACCTATATACTGGATAAACCTTTCCTGGTTATGGCTACACAAAACCCCATAGAGCAAGAAGGAACCTATCCTTTACCAGAGGCTCAAGTAGATAGATTCATGCTTAAAACAATTATTGACTATCCAAAGATGGATGAAGAGCAAATGATCATTAGAGCTAACTTAAAGGATGGCTTTGAAAAAATCAATCCGGTTGTATCAGTAAAGCAAATCCTTAAGGCTCAAAGTTCGGTACGTGAAGTTTATATGGATGAGAAAATTGAAAAATACATTCTTGATATTGTGTTTGCGACTCGATATCCTGAAAAATATAAGTTAGCTGAATTAAAACCGCTTATCTCTTTTGGAGCGTCTCCCCGAGGGAGTATTAATTTAGCTATTGCCGCAAAATGCTATGCCTTTATTAAACGTCGAGGTTATGTTATTCCAGAAGATGTTCGTGCTATAGTTCATGATGTACTGCGTCATAGAATTGGAATTACTTACGAAGCTGAAGCTGAAAATGTCACTTCAGAAGATATCATCAATAAAATTGTTAACGAAATAGAAGTACCATAGAATAGTTCGCAGTAATCAGTCTTCATTTGGCAGTAGCTTACTCGAATTCTGATTATTCTAACTGTTTACTGAAGACTGCACACTGCATACTAAAAAAAATGGACACTAAAGAATTACTAAAAAAAGTACGTAAAATTGAGATCAAGACACGTCGTTTGTCTGATCATATCTTTGGAGGCGAATACCATTCTACTTTCAAAGGAAGAGGTATGACTTTTAGTGAAGTGAGACAGTATCAGTATGGTGATGATGTCAGGAGCATAGATTGGAATGTTACAGCACGATACAATGAACCACATATAAAGATCTTTGAAGAAGAAAGAGAATTAACTATGATGCTTATGGTTGATTTTTCTGGAAGTAAACTTTTTGGAACGATTAGCCAGTTTAAAATTGAAGTTGTGACAGAAATTGCTGCTACACTTGCTTTTTCTGCCACTCAAAATAATGATAAAATTGGATTGATTTTGTTTTCTGATGAAGTTGAGCTATACATACCTCCCAAAAAAGGGCGTTCACACGTTCTAAGAATCATTAGGGAATTAATTGAGTTTAAACCAAAAAGTAAATTGACGAATGTAGCAGAAGCTCTTAAATTTCTGTCTAATGTAATGAAGAAAAAAGCCATTGTGTTTGTACTGTCAGATTTTATAGC
>CAYTSL010000231.1:0-3658 GCA_964440415.1 uncultured Flavobacteriaceae bacterium | reverse complement strand
TCTAAGGCAGTATTATTGGAAATATCAAGCATGCTATACTGGTTATTGCCCCAGAGCACTTCATTGCCGCAATTTAATGTAAGCAGTTCACTATTATGAGAAATATCAAGAGTCGTTAGCTGATTGTTGGTACAGCTAAAATATTCCAATGCTTCGAGACCGGATACATCCAGGGCCTCTATTTGATTATAACCACAGTACAGCTTAACCAGATCAGGATTATTGGAAACATCCAGATGGGTCAATTGATTGCTGCTGCAGGAAAAAATTCTTAAGTGAGTGTTACTTGAAATATCGAGGGCAGTGAACTGATTGTTGCCACAATATAAAAGATCTAATTCAGGGTTATTCGATAGATCAAGGCTACTTATCTGGTTATTGCCACACTCTAAATAGACAAGATCGGGGTTGTTGGTAACATCAAGCCTGCTTAACTGGTTGTAGCGTAAGGATAATACCGTCAGCTTGGTACTGTTCGATACATCCAGGCTTTTTATCTCGTTATAGTCGCAATACAATTCCCCAAGCCCCGTCAGTTCTACAATGTAAAGTCTGCTTAATCGGTTATGACTGCAATCAAGAAATTGCAGATTGACAAATAGTTCGATACCACGCATATCTGTAATGCCCCAGCCGGCAATATTTAAAAAAGTGACGGCTTCAGCTTCCGTAGCACTAATAAGATTGTCGTAATTTGTATCAACACCCTGATCTATAAGTGCATCGACAAAAGTGCTGTCCAGAAAAGTCGTTACCGGTTCGGGCCCAGGTTCCTTTTCGCATTGAGTGAATAATACAATCAACGCTAATGGTAGAAGGATTACGTAAGGCATTGCCTTCATTATTGTTTGGGAATTAACTAATACAAATTACCATAGTATCGGCGAATAGTCAAGTATTTTATTGATTATTAATGAATTATCAGCATCGATACAACGCAATCGGTACTCTCTATATCAATCGTCCGATTAGATTAAAATAGTCTGAAAGCACTTGGCCAGGATAATAGTATCAGCGCATAAAAAACCCCCGGCGTGAACCGGTCGGTATGGGAAATCTCATTTAAATTCAACTTGGGGGAAGATCTGAGTTGGGTCAATAATCTCCCAAATCTCACTGATTCTCCCATTCTCAAATCGCATAAATTGCATTACATCTATACTAATCGATTCCCCTTTAAATTACCCCATCTTACTTCAGGATTCAACACGCTAAGGTTGAGCTCTGTCTTAAAATAGTTTGTTTCATAGTTCATGTACTGGATGAGGAATGACTTCTGAACTTCATGATCACATTCAAGGGGCTGAACTTGTGCTGTATCTAAATGAAATGTAAAAAGGCTTGGATTTTAGCACAGTTCATTGTTGGCTGCTGTCATCGTAATAAACTATTATCATTCCTGATCCTTTACTTGATATATCTGTTTATAGTTTTTCATGCAACTGAAGTCGGGCGCTTTAGAAGGATCATTTAAGAATTCAAGAAACATAGGAAGTACACATGCGGTCGCATTGTCAAAGGCAGAATGTGGCACACCATCGAAACGGTAGATATAACAATTACTTAATTGCTTTTTCAATATTTCATCATACTCTAAAGGATTAACAGGATCATATAATCCATTTAATACCAATACAGGAACATCATATTGTCCATTGTACTGAATTTTTTTAGGGTCTAATTTAGATATATCCCAAATATTTTGCACTTCCTGAAAATAGGCTCCTCCCATTCCATAACGTGTAATTCCTTCTGTGAAAACAGAATATTCTGGTGCAATTTCAATATCTGACAAGCTATATTTATAGACTTCACTTATAAAAACAGTATTGCCTAAACCATCGGCAAAATAATTAGGCTCTAAAAAGGAATTGGCGTATTGTTTTACATCGCTATAATCACCATCCAATAGCTTACCAAGCAAATAAGGAAGTTGTGTTGAATAAAAGAGATTATTCAAAACAAATGGTGATAACTGATAGCCATTAAATACGAATTGAATTTCTTTACCATCAGTGGGGTCGCTTATAGAAATGATGACAGGTTTTTTATTTAGTGTATCAATGAGATTAAGAAAACGGTTTTCCAAATCAGGATAGACTGCATTACACTGAGGATTGTTTCTACATTCTTCGAAATATCGCTTTAGAGTTTGAATAATGTTAGGAATATAATCTTTAAAGACTGTTGAATCAAGCGGAAACCCTGCATCCATTATTGCGCACCGAACACGTTCCGGATAGTCACGAATCACATGATGTGCGACCAACGTTCCGGCCGATGACCCTACTAAGTTGAATTTATCATATCCAAGTTCATCTAAAATCATGACAATGTCTGCAGCAGTTTCTACATTATTAAAGGCTGATAAATTAACTTGTTCTTTATCAA
The DNA here is from genome assembly GCA_964440415.1 of uncultured Flavobacteriaceae bacterium. GTDB lineage: Bacteria > Bacteroidota > Bacteroidia > Flavobacteriales > Flavobacteriaceae > Site-B1. The sequence continues at coordinate 1,267 of CAYTSL010000231.1, read as the reverse complement.
AACGGTCTTTAGACGCTTTTAATGCCACTCGCAAGATGGCCATAGTTTCATCTGTGCTTAGGTTTTTGTCAAGCATCGATTTCTTTGCATTAAATACCTCGTCACACATTAAAAATGGTTTCGAATAGCGTAAACCCCGTAATTCAATAATTACGATATCACGATGCGGAAGAAGATAGTCGCCAAGACCACCGGCTATTTGAGGAATAAAATTATCCATGTTTGACTTACCAGGGCCAGCAGTGTTCATTACAATAGGATCGGATTCGTGAATTGAATCAGTACTTGGAAATATAGCTACAGCTAATTCTAATGTTTTGCCATTTGGCTTATTATGAAGCTCTGGAACTGTAACATATCCAAACTTAAAATTTTCTCCCAAGACCAAGCTTTCAGGTAAAGGAAAGGGACATGCTGATTCTCTAAACTTCCCAATATTTTTTGAAACTGCTTGACTATAAATCAAGGAAATTGATACAAATAGAAGTAGGATACTTATAAAAATTGACTTCTTGAATGGTTCCATAATCTAATAAATTTTATGGTAAACGCTGATAATGTTTGCAGCCAACACCGCTGTAGCAAGTATAAGATGAACATTTTATGCTTTACAATGTAAATATAAATAGTTTTTCTCTCGTTTTTGTTGCGGGCAATTTTTGAAGTAATTTTATCAACCTAAAACCCTTTAAAAATGAAATCAATCATTGGCCGTGTTTTTGCTGTATTGTTGTCATTCGTAATCCTTGCATCATCCCTAATGAGTTGCAGTAGTAGCACTAAACTTACATCTTACCCCCCTGATGCAAAAGTTTATATCGATGGTGACTTTAAAGGAACAACTCCTTATATCCACACGGATCAATCAATTTCCGGCTCGCAAAAGTATGTTGATATCAAGAAAGAAGGTTATGACGATTTTCAGACAATCTTAAAAAAGAAAGGACGAGCTCATGGTGGTGCTATCGTAGGAGGCATATTTCTTCTAATCCCATTTATTTGGGTTGTGCAATATGATCTAGAGTACAAATATGAACTTACCCCATCCACTGAATAAGTACCTCTTTAAGATTTATCTCAAGTTAATACCCGGGAGTTTTGAGTGAAAAAATTCTCGGGTATTTTCTTTCCCAATGAATTTCAAGTAAAAATTTTGTATTTGCCAAAGGTATCCTTCCTCCTGCAGTTTAATCTATCTTCTCCAGATGCAAACCATCGACCCAGGCTTTGCCCGTTCCAGCCAGTATAATACCATAGGATATGTTAG
>CAYTSL010000230.1:0-3733 GCA_964440415.1 uncultured Flavobacteriaceae bacterium | reverse complement strand
TGATGATATAAAGAATTGACCTTTTTGCTTAAACTATTAAAGTAATTTTCAATATCTGCAGTTAAACTTTCAACCGCAATTAAATGTTTGAATATTGTTTTAATCTCTTTATTAAGAAAATCTGAAATTTGTTGTTCACTATCAACCTGAAAATTACTGTTTAAATCACTTAAAAATCCATCAATCTGAAATATCAATTGCTCATAAAAAGGTAGATTCTCCAAAAGTAAAGCATCTCTCAAAATTTGTTTAGCTGCCAATAATTGTAAAGTTAAATCTTGAGCAGTCGCTTTATTTCTCGCGACAGAAGATCCTTTAATATCAATCTGCCCATATAATGGATAGATGTTTTTAAATGCAATTTTATTAAAAGCTACTTGATTTCCATTAAACTGTCCTTTAATGAAATGTTTTGCCTCTTCTCTAAATTTCCAATATACACTTGGATGTATAGACGTGCATTCCTGCTGAATAATTGCCTCAATTAAGTTTTCTTCTTCCTCTGTAGAACGCTCAACTGCAGATACAATATATGGCATGACATCTACTAACTTATTAGCGTTAATGCTATTAAGAACTTTAGGCTTATAAGACACTAATTCTAAAACACCAAGCAACCCATTATCATTGGCAATTGGAGCTAAAATAGCACTTTTTATTCCCTGATCATGCAAGGTTTTTATTTGCGGAGCTTTACCTTTAGAAAGCTTGAACATTCTATCTACATCTGAAAAAGTTACATATTTATTTTTCTCCAATAATTGACTATATGACCACTTACATAAAGCATGTTCGCAATTATTGTTTTCTAATTTATTTAATAAATAACTGTTCATACTATTTGCATAAACGCGTTCGAAAGAATCGTTTGCCTTATTATAAATTGAGAATCCAACTTTCAAATCTTTAATACCAAGTAATGATCGGAAAATCTCATGAAAACTTTCTATAAAAATTTGGTCTTTACGCTGATCCCTTCCAATTAAACTCGATTTAATATTAGAAATAGATTGATCATCCGTTACATCAAAAATATTTGAGATTACAAAGCCTTTAAACAAGTAACTATTTCGTGGAAATTTTTCTTTCCAAAGCTCTATATTTTCAAAGTTATCCAATAATTCATCAACATCCTCCTGTGTTATTTTTATAGCTGTTTCTGTTGGTATGATTTCCATAAAATCAGCATTATATAAAATTTTATAATAACGCCTAATGCCATTAGCATCAGGTATTTCGTAATAAAATGGACGTTTGAAATTTAAATTGTATCCATAACAAAATTGCAAAATAATAGTACACGCAATTATATATGTATCATCTTCTGGCATGTTTTGTATAGTCAAATCAAAATCTTTACCAGCTGTGTTTATAATTTTTTTAAAACGCTCCGTAGAATTAAAAATAAGGTTATGAAATGGAACAGATGCTGTTTTAATCTCGTTTGAAGTCAATATTTCACTAAAGGAATCCTGAAGAATAAAACGAATTTCCTTCTTATATGTCTCCAATAAAGACATATCACTAAAGCCTTCTCTTAAAACAGGATAAGGCTCTTGAGTCTTCAAAATTCGCTTCGCTTTTCCTGCAACAAATTCATCATCACTTTTAGCAAGTTCTTCGTAATGATTTAATAATTTATTAAAGCTAACTTTAAGCGTAAATGGGGATTCTATGTTGTCGTTTATGTCTTTCATTTTTGATTAGTTGGAAATTTAAAGATACAAAATCTCTAATATAGGATGATTTAGTCGGCACTTTCCAAATAACTTAACAAAGTTATTTTTATATAAGACTCCTGAGTATAACTTTTGTTACAAAAGGTTTCAAATAGAAAAAAGCGCATTTAGAAATGCGCTTTTTTAAAACAATCTATCAGTTTACCTTTTATGCAATAACACAATATTATGCCCTGAATTAGTTGTCACTTTACCACTATTAACCTCATACTCCACACCAGTATAGTAGTCTTGTACTTTATCACCATTTTTAAAAACCGATGAAACATCTATATTGTTTTCTCCTTCTGGTAAATCCAGACCAACAACAACAGTATCAAAATAATCACCGTTTGAATAAACTCTTGAAAAAGTATAAGGCAATTCTGAAATCAATTTATGTTTTCCAGCTCCAACTGATGGATGGTTTTTTCTAAACTGTCCTAATTTATACCAATGATTTAAAATCTCTTGTTTGGCATTCATATCATCCCAATTCATAACTGAACGTAAGTTGGCATCTCCAACAGCATCTTCAACAACTAATAAACGTGCCATTTCATCTCCATAATAAACTTGTGAAGTCCCGGGTGACAGTAATAATTTAGTTGCTGTTTCAAATGGTTTTTCTCTTTTAGGGTCAAATGGTTGACCATCATCATGAGAGCTTAAATAATTTAATACGCCATATCCTTTTAAATCATTTTGTAGTTTATAATCATACTTTCTAAATAAGGTTTCATACGATAATTCTTTCGCGTTCCATTTAAATTCAAAATTGATTTGACTTGTGAACATGTCATCAAAATAATTAACCTTTTTATCACCAAAATCGAAGAATTTACCTCCACTTATTCCGTAGTTATAAACCTCTCCAACTAAATAAAAGTTGTTATCATCTAACACTTTTGTTGGATTGGACTTTTTATATTCAGCAAAGGCATAGTCACATTCAGTTTTAAACTCTTGCCAAACCGACTCTTCTGTATGCTTTACTGTATCACATCTGTACCCATCAATTCCATAATCAGTGATATAATCTGTTAACCATTTCATGATGTAAAAACGAGGTGCTCGAGGATGTCCTGTTCTATCGAAAAATTCGTCCAGCTCTGCAACTTCTTGTTTAAAACGACCTTCTTCTTTCCATTTTGCAACTAATTGAGGTGGTAATTTTACCTCTTCATTACTTTCGGTTTTAACATCTGGAAGGTTTTTAACCAACGTACATGTAATAGTGTTTTCGTAATTACTGTATTCACATTGTGGTTCGGTTCTTACCCAATCTTCAGGCCAAACAGGATCTTTATCCGTTACTGGTCCTGTGTGGTTAATCACTGCATCTAAAATGACTCTAATTCCGTTTTTATGGGCAACTTCAACAAGCTCTTTTAAGTCTTCTTTAGTTCCAAAATTCGGGTCGATTGCAGTCCAATCTTTGGCCCAATAACCATGATATCCATAAGTAACTCCTGTTCCTTCATCTGTTCCTCCATGGATTTGCTCGACGATTGGAGTCATCCAAATGGCATTGATACCTAAATCCGTAAAATATAATTCCTCAATTTTCTTGGTTACACCTTTAATATCTCCACCTTCAAACCCGCGAAGTTTTGCTGTTTCTAAACTTCTGTCAAAATTGATATCATTAGACGTGTCACCATTATTAAATCTATCCGTTAACAGGAAATAAATGTTGGCTCCTTCCCAAACAAATACTTTTTCAGTATTCGATGTGATTTCTTTTACTGGTTCTGATTTCTTTTTGTCTTCGCAATTGAAAAAAATCGCGAAACTTAATAGTACTAATAAAAATCTTGTGTTCATTTTTACTTTTTTATTTTAAGGATGAACGATTCTAATGGTTTAATATCTATTCTTACTGTTGCTTGGTTATTGCTAACTTTTAAAGTCGAATTATAAGTGTTGTACAATTGATCCTCAACTTGATAATCTCCATCTATTAGATTCCATTTTTCAATGATATCTTGTGGTAAACCAAGTTCAAAACCATA
>CAYTSL010000229.1:0-3734 GCA_964440415.1 uncultured Flavobacteriaceae bacterium | reverse complement strand
TAAAATTGGAATTGGTTTCTAATGATATTCCAAGAATACAAAAATTTAACCTTTCTGTCACGTCCAGCGCAGTCGAGATGTCTCAAGATAGAATTATCAAAACTGTATCCTTGACATCATCATCTGGAAGTGCTAACAGAGCTATTGGTAGTATGCCTTTGTACCAGCAACTAAAAAACAAGAATCCTAACTTTAATACTTTTGATTTTAGAGTGAAACAGTATAAGGAGTTTTTGTAGGAGATTGAATCAATAATTATTATTAGACTTTGTATACTAATGACTATTATAAAATCTAAATTAAAGTTTTCATAATCGAAGGGTTTATGTTATATTACTAATAACGAATTTGTTAATGAGAATAAGTCATGAAAACAATTAAAAAAAGAACAACTTCCCCATTATTTTCAAAACCTATTATTAGAAATTTTTCTGCTGTGATTTTAGCATTTATTTTTCTGTTTAGCATTACAAGTTTTATTTCAGAAAAAGACAATCCATCAAATATGGTTTTGATGCCAGGAGTAGTATTTGAAATAGAAGTAAAAGATCATGAACAATCACCACCAAAGACAGAATCAATGGAAGCCGCAGTAGAAGGAAAGAATATAAAAATGGACATCCTGCCGAGTAATGGTGAAAATGGAAAAGGAAAAATGATTTTTAGAGGTAACAAAGGTAAGTACGGTGAAGTGCTATTTGTAGATGATGAGAAAAAAGAGTATTACGTAATGGACGATAGTTTTGTTGATTCGATTTTAGAAAAAATAGACGAGTCAAAAAGTATGATGGATGAGGCGCTCAAAGGCTTAACTAAAGAGCAACGTGATATGATAGAAAAAATGCAAAAACAAGAAGGTGCTAAAATTCCTGTTATGATGCCACCAATATCTAAACCAAAATTAACTAAAACAGGTCAAAGAGGTAATAAAGTTGGCTATCCATGTATTAAATATGAAGTGTATTTAGAAGGTGTTAGGATTAAAGAGATTTGGACGACAGATTGGAGTAATATTGATGGTGGTTATGAAGCTCGAGATGCTTTTGGTGGTATGAATAATTTTTTTAAACAGATAAAGGATAAGATGGGTGATATGCCTGGAGGTAATAATTTTTATGACGAAATGAATTTTGAAAACGGATTTCCAGTTGTTACTAAAAACTTTAATGAAGATACAGGTGAATTAGAAGATGAATCTTTTTTAAGAAATTCTAGACGTCAAACAATAGATCCTGACGCTTTTGAACCACCTTCAGGATATAAAAGGAAAGTTATGTTTACTGATTGATTTTGTGATTAATTATTTCTTGTTAGGTTGTATTTAAAAGAGATAATACATCAGTTTAGTTTTCATCTGTGAACTGACATCTTAATACAGAATATTATCTAATATTCGATCTAGGTTTCGTTCCATCATACCAAAATCTTTATCAGAATTGAAAATCTCATGCATTTCCATTCGAAGTTCTTTCAGCTCATTATTTGAATAATCATGTAATTGCACATTATCATCTATTTTTTTGAACCTTTTCTTTTCAGTATCTCTAGAAAATTCTTTGTTGATCTTTTTAAATGTTTTTGAATCGATCTTGGATTTGATCAATTTGATTTCTGCTTTGCTCCTTACTGAATCTGCATTTGCACAAAGTAGCAAAATGTAGGTTTTTAATTCTAGTTTGGTCCAAGACTCTTTCTTTGATTTCATAAATTTAATTGGTTGTTAAAGTCAATACTGATATCCTGATATTTTTCGTATTAAGCAATACAGGTTGTTGACTAATTTAGCTTTTTTCACTTAAGTATCAAAAAAAAGTGGATTCTGAAACAATTTCGGAATCCACTTAAAACTAATTATTTTATTGTTTAATCACTCGTCATGATAAATAACGGATTCATTTCAAAACTGTTATAAAAAGGTCTCAAACGTTTAGTATTATAGAATTTATCAATATTCACTATTTTCGATTTGCCTACTACAACGTCAATTGGTACGTTGTCATATCGACCATTTTTTAACACAACCAAACGTCCATGAACTCCTTTTAAGATTAAGTCTAGAGCCAAGTTTCCGTAAGCCATTGGCACAATAGAATCGACAGCATCTGGATCACCACCTCTAACCAAATAACCTAATTTTTGATTGATGACATTAATGCGTTTTCCGTTATTGTATTTAGGAGATAATTCTTTTAGATTTGCAGAAACCAACTCACCAATACCACCTAATTTTGCATGTCCAAACTGATCTTTTTCAGCATCTTTAAATACCATATCACCTCCTTTGAACATAGCACCTTCTGAAACTAACACTACAGAATAGTTACTTGGGTTTTCAAATCTATCCTGCACCATATATTCAGTCAATTTATCGATGTCAAACTGATATTCAGGAATTACACATCTGTTTGCAGCTCCTGCCATGGTTGGTAACATAGCAGTATAACCTGCATATCTTCCAAATACTTCAAGCACAAGGAATCGTTCATGAGATCCTGCAGATGTTCTTAAGGTATTGGTCATATTTATGGTTCTTGTAATACAAGTACTAAAGCCAATACAATAATCTGTACCAGGTACATCATTATCCATAGTTTTAGGAATTGCTACAACTTTAAATCCTTCCTGATATAATCTTACTCCATAGCTTAAGGTATCATCACCACCAATTGGAATTAAAAAATCGATACCCAAATAATTCAAATTTTCTAGAACTACTTTAGTCATATCATTAAATTCTTCCTGATAAGAATCTTTAAGATGATCTGGAACACTAGCTTTAGGCAAGTGACTTGGACGTGTTCTGGAACTATGTAAAAATGTACCTCCTGTTCGTCCTGCTCGATTTACAATGGTTTGAGTCAGTTCAACAAAATTATTGCTATTGTCGTATTTAGGATCTTGAACCATTTCAACAATTCCAGCCCAACCTCGTCTTAATCCAATTACTTTATATCCTTCTCGTCTTGCACGAATTGTAATTGCACGAATCGCAGGATTTAATCCTGGTACATCACCACCACCAGTTAATATTGCAATGGTTCCTTTTATTTTTTTTGCCATGTCACTTAATTTGATTTAAATAGAATAGATATTCTTTCTTGATTATGATTAGTTTTTTTGTAAGTGAACGAAGTTAGCTAATTTTAAAATTAGAATCAATAGAAATCTTTAAGTTTCTTGGCTAAATATTTTGAAGCAATTTTATTTTAATTGAGAATAATTTATATCTACTTAATCAATAATTTTTGAATACTAATTGTACTATTTCCTTTTTTAAAAGCAACAAAGTATAGTCCAGTTTTTAAGTTTGAGAGATCAATTGAGTTGTTCAAAGAAGAATTTAAATGTTTAATAAATCTACCTGAATTATCGTATAGATTTATACTATCAAAACTATTTGAATGGGTTTCTTCTATGAAGGCAATACCATTTGAAGGATTCGGCACTAACTTAATATCATTATTACCTAATTTAGATTCAGTCAAAGATAAAGGTCCAATTTCTTCAATACTAAAATTAGCAAAAAGTACTTCCTCATCTCTCAAGTCTGCTACGTTAATCAAGCTTCTGTAAATTCCCCATTTTGGTCTTACAAAATTCGCTCCAGATCTCCAGTTGATTATTGAGTTATTAGTATAGTTAAAAAGAGTAGTGCCATCACTTACTTTAGTGATAACAATAGAATACGTTCCAGATGTTCCATAATTTATAGTTTCTGTAACTTCTAACCAGAT
>CAYTSL010000228.1:0-3755 GCA_964440415.1 uncultured Flavobacteriaceae bacterium | reverse complement strand
TACATTCATTCACTTTCTGAGCTATAACGCCACTATATAAAATAGCCGCTTCCCAACGCTTAAATCCGCACTTACCATTCTTTCTGACCCGCATAATGTCAAAATTTATATCCAATTCAACATATGGGCTTACGCCCTACCCCTACAGCATCAAAAATCATGTTTATGTTACTGTTCAACTGGATATAGTAATCTCTCTAGCATAGCCTCCTAAATCATTTAAAAGTAGCTAGTAAAAACACAATTTTTTGTAGAATGTGATATGAAACCTCTAGTTTTTTGCAGCTAATTCTCATTTTCGGCTACTCACTATGGCAAAAGGCCCCCCGATCGATCTACATGGGAAAAAGAATTCTCCTGTAAAACCGGGGTAGCCGTCCAGCTTTCTTTTGACTTTTTTTTTTACTGGTGCAGGGTCATGAAGATTCTGCTTTAACCATTCAAGATGTTCATTTTGCTTCTTGATAATAATTCCTAACTCATTATGAATAAACTTGATACTTTACAAGAAATGTCAGAAATTTATGCTGCTAATCAAGAAGTTAAAAACATTAAAATAACAAGGTCACAAGATGCAAATGAAATTATTAGAAAAGTGTACCCAGTTTCATTAGCCGATAGGGAAGCCATGCTAGCACTTTATTTGAATAACAGTAACATTACCCTCGGTTACGGAATATGTTCTATTGGAGGCTATACATCTACCTTAATCGATGCTCGAATTGTGCTGAAAGAAGCTCTTTTGGCTAGTGCAACAGGAATAATTTTGGTGCACAACCACCCGAGCGGTAATTTAAACCCCTCTTCTGCTGATTTACAGATTACAAAGAAGATTAAAGATTCTGCGAAAATTATTGACATTAACCTACTGGATCACTTAATCATTACAGAGGATGCTTTCTTTAGTTTTGCGGATGAGGGCAAGTTATAAGGTGATAATCAATGAATTTGCTATGAAAAGGGTCATTTAAGGGAGGGCTGTAAGGATGTTGGAGTCTATCTAACAGAAATACAGCTTTTTACCTTAAATTGTTGTGGTCCAGGCACGACCGCAATAGGTTCGAATCCTTGTGGGTCAACATTACAATTCCTCAATTAACTTGTTCTTAAGTAATTGAGGTTTTTTATTTTAATAATTGTACGGTTTATGTATTGTAGTGATTTTTTTCTTATCAATTAGAAAGAAAGAAAGAAAGAAACCCCAACCATCAAAACAAGAACTTTCCAAAACCCACAACTAACCCTCAAAGCTAAGTTTGCATAAGAGCTGTTATTTCGGCACACAATTGGTATATACACTGTGCCTTATTTTATTTATTGTCTATTGCTTATTTAGATAAACGACAGGATAAGATTCATACTAATTTAGAATTGTTCCATTGTTAATTAATTAGCCTTAATGTTAACTTAGCAAACTATTAAATTTAAATCTAAATGATTCTTCGCCATTTTACCTTCTGCTTTTCCATTTTTTTCATAATTAGTGTCTTATCCGAAAGCAATTCACTTCAGGCTCAAGAATTAGAAGCACGTTTATTAACCAATATTCCTGTAAAATCTAATGTACTTGTTGTAGGTTATGGATATGGCTCAGGTAATATGTTACTAGATCCTGCTATCCCAATTGAAGACTTTAATGCCAAAATGAATTCATTTGTAGCCGCATATGCTCGTTCAGTAAAATTCTTTGGCATGTCTGCTAAGTTGGATTTGGTTGTACCCTATACCACTGCGGATTGGTCTGGTACTTATAACGGTAATTATGAAGAGTCCTCACAGACGGGTTTCGGAGATATAAGAATGCGATTCTCATTTAATTTTTTAGGTGCACCGCCTATTTCCTTATCGGAGCTTAAAGAGTATAAACCCAAAACTATTATGGGATTCTCGACTCAAGTAATAGCGCCAACAGGAACCTATGATTCAAGCATATTGCCTAACTTAGGTTCTAATCGCTGGACTTTTAAAACTCAACTTGGTTTGGCTCAGTACTTTGATAAAAATTGGGTTATGGAGTTTTATGTAAGTACTTGGTTTTTTGCTCCAAATAACAATTACCTAAATGGTCGGCTATTGAAGCAGTCACCCTTTCTTGGATTTAAAGCACATGTTATAAAAACCTTTAACAATAGAATGTGGATTACTGCAGATGCGGGTTATGGTTATGGGGCTAAAGTAACAGTAGATGATGTACAAAAAAATGTGACCATTTCATCCTATATTTTTGGAGCTTCTGTGGCAGTTCCAATAGGTTATAAACATACCTTAAGATTAGTTGGTAAATCAAGTTTTCGTATAAAACAAGGGCCAGATATTGATGGAGTATTTTTATCGTATCAGTATTTTTGGAATACATCAAAATAGTATAATTAATTGTATAAATAAAAATGAATGAAATTATGAATATTGACAACGTTGAGAACAAAGCATTAAAAGTTGGGATATTCATTTCTTTTTTAATGGCTATTGCAGGTTGGGTAACCTATTACTTTTCTGGTTCGGATGCGATGCTGTTGGATGGTAATTTTTCTTTTATATCTGTCTTTGCTGGAGTAATCGCTATCATCATATCAAATAAGAAACACCAAAAAACAAAAACGTTCCCTTTTGGTAGTTATGTATACGAAGCTTTATTTGTATTGATTAAGGGGGTTCTTATTTTAGGTATTGTATTGGTTTCTGGATTGCAAAATACTTTAAAAATTATAGCATATCTGAAGGGTAAGCGTATTGAGACTGTTGTGGTTGAACCCATACTTATCTATACAATTATTATTAGCATATTATGTTTTATGCTTTACTTTTTTTATAAATCAAAAAATAATTCTATTGAGAACAAAAGCTCCATTCTTCAGGTTGAAACTAAAGCTACACTAGTCGATGGTTTTATGTCGCTAGGCATAGGACTTGTTTTCATGATTATATGGTTACTTCCAACTCATTCATCTTTCGATTTCTTAAAAAGCATAGGAGATGCCATCATTGTACTAATTATGTGTCTTATATTTTTTACGATGCCTTTAAAAATTATTAGAGATTCTTTTATTGAACTTGGTGGAGGAATATTACAAGATACTGCGACAAAAGAAATGGCTGAAAAGAAAATTAAAGATGCATTACCATCCAATTTAAACAAACAAAGTATTTATATTTCAAAATTGGGAAGCAGTTATTTTATATTAGTGTATCTATCATCTGACACAAATGCGATTGACCTTTCTAAAATTGAATTATTAAGAAAAAAAATACAAGAGCAATTAACTAAAACATTAACAAATGTTAAGCTTGAAATTATTGTAAGAAATAACTAATCATTGCTTAACTTTAAACTAACCGAATTATGGAAAAAAAATCATTGGAAAACTATGAAGTTCATGAATGGCGTAAAAGATTACGTTTTTTAGCCGATATTATTTTTGCGACCGCCATGACCTTAATGATACTCAATATTGATATTCCTGTGGCCGGTCATATCACAGACACGAAAGAGCTTGCAGTATTTTTACTAAAACAATTAAACGGCATGTGGGTATTTTTTATATCCTTTATAGTTATTGCTGTTTATTGGATGAAGCATTTAGAGCATTTTAGTGCGACCCGAATTGTTAATCAAACTTTTATTTGGTTTCAAATTCTTTTTTTAGCCTTTATTATGCTGATCCCTTTTTGGAATACGTATATAGAAAACTTTCCTGAGAACATTGCGCTTCGGGTATTTTTAAGTATCAATATGGTTTTAATTGGTGTCTTTTCCT
>CAYTSL010000227.1:0-3771 GCA_964440415.1 uncultured Flavobacteriaceae bacterium | reverse complement strand
GTATAGGTAACCCAGCTTTTACCATCGGTACTGCTTAATCCTTTATCAGTGCAAATAAATGCTACCGGCCCGACTGCTTTAATATAATTGATAAAATTACTTGCTAAACCACTATCGTGGTCAAAATACCCTTTCCAATGAACACCATCATAGCGGCTTAATCCAAAATAAGTGGCTACCCATAAATAACCATCTGCCCAAGAAGTACCAGTTGTAATATCATGAACTATCCCATCATCGGGAAAAAGGTCAATCTCCATATTACCATCAGGGTCAACATAATCCCTAAATGTTTTTGTTTTCTTGGTATATTCTACTACGCCTCCACCCCATGCCGCGATAAATATTTTGCCATCTCCTGCACACACTCCATACGTCCATGGCTCGTGCATTGGGGCATTCTGTTCTGTGAATATTTCCCATCGTTTGGTATGAGTATCATACTGTCCGGCGCCGCCACCCGTGGCTACCCAAACATCTTTTCCATCACAAATAACCGCATATATCAAATCATTAGGCATGCCACTATTCATTTGTGTAAAGTTTTCAAATTTACCAGTAGACCACCTTGTTAATCCTCCCATTGTTCCTAACCAAACATCTCCTGTTACGTCACTTACATCAATGGCTAAAACCCCATTATGCGCAAGTCCATCTTCTGTTGTATAAGTTCGCCACTTCCCATTCTCATAAACTGCAAGACCTTCATGGGTCCCAACCAAAACGCGTTCTCCATCTATTCGTACACAATAGGTTTTATCACCTGGTAGTCCATCTTTAGAAGTAAAATTACGCCAGTTACCATAAATTGGCATGGAGCTCTTGCCGTTCTTTAAATTAGAGTCTCCCGTACTTTTCCTAGATACTTTTTCGGTGTTTATTACCAGCGAATGTTGATCTGAGGAAGTTGTCCTAAAGACTGAAGAATGTTGTCCTAACAATGAACCAACCCCCAAAATAACAACTGCAATTGCGGTAAATTTTGAATATTTTATCAGTATTTTTTTTATCATGGCTATTTGTCTAAATTAGATTTTTAATATGAGGCTTGTTGAATCTTTGAATCTCTTTGATCATATTCCGGGCCTCTTAATGATTTTAGATAATCAACCAAGTCATTAAGTTGCATCTTGGTCATATCATTGACATACCCGTGTTTATCATCTTGCCCATATATTGTCCATATCTCTTCCAGTGTTTCAGCTCGTCCGTCATGTAAATATGGAGCTGAAGAATATATATTATTTAGGTGAGGCGTGTCAAATAAAATTGGGTCGTCAGTTTCAGCCAACGTGCTCACATCTGCCAATTTCAAATTTGTATATAATGGTGGCGGATGACAAGTAATACAGCGATTATTTTCGGGGATCACGTTGCCAAAATTATCGACACTTCTATCAAATAATTCTTTACCCCGAAGTTGTGATTCTGATAATTTTCCATCAGGGTTATACATCAGATTAGGTGGGTATTTTATTCCTGTTACAATATAAGCTACAAGTGCATCAAGGTCGTCATAACTAAACTGTTCGGTCCTTGTAAGCACAGTAGAAAATCGCATCCCGTCCTGCTTATAAACAGTCTGGTTCTTACCATTCCATTTAAATGGTGCGGTATTTCCTATTTCACGTAATGACTGGGTATTGGTTACATTACGACCCATATCCTTCGATGCCATATTATATACAAGACCGTCTTCATGATTATCAGGATGGCATGTATAACAGGCATATTGGTTTTGGAAGGTGTGCCCGGCATTATTAAAAAGTCTGCGACCTTGTCTCGCAACAGTTATCCTGAGAGGACCGCCAAGGTCTATAGAATTAATATTTTCAAGAGTCTCTGTATTTATTACTGCAATTTTATCTTCTAGTTGTTCAGCAACATAAAGGCGTTTGCCATCAGGTGAAAGTGCAAGGCCTTTAGGATTAGCTCCGGTAGGAATTCGTTTTAGGACAAAACGACTGCTGATTCCCAAATTATTAGAAATATATTTTAACATTTTGGGCGAAGATTCTTTCAGAATAGACCTGATTGAGTCGATAGAAATAACGGATATTAGATCTACACCTGAACTTGATACAAAAGCTTTTTTACCGTCAGGAGTAATTACAATATCAAAAGGGTCGGAATAATAGGCATTGGGCTCATCGAGCAATAACTGGGCAATCCTACCCTCTTCCTTTTGTTCAACAATCCCAATTCCATGGTTCATCATCCAGCCGCGTTCAACCTGCAAGGAGGTTATCAAATTCTTAGGGCGGATCAATGTCATCATTGCCAAGTCTCCCGAAGGTGTAAATGAAACATTTTCCATCATATATGCAGATTCAATACTCATATACTTCGTTACCCTCTGAGTGCTATCATTAACCAAGGTCAGCTCGCTAATTAAAGGTTCACCATAAGGAGCAATTTTGGCACGTCTGCTAGTTACATAAAGCACTTTCCCATCGGGTGACAATGAAGTGCCAGTGGGATCGTTCCCCGTAGTTAACCTTTTTCTTTCTTCTTTGGTAGAAAGATCGATTACAGACAGGTCTGAACCAAAAGTGTTAACGACATACAGAAATTTTCCATTTGCACTCAGTGAAAGCCCGGCAGGGCCATTACCTGTTTTAATTGTGTCCACTACTTTTAAAGTAATCAAGTCAATTACAGATATATTATCTGACCATTGGTTGCTTACATAGGCAATTTTGCCATCTTTACTAATTAAAACACTATGAGGATGTACTCCCACGTTTATTTTATTCAGTACTTCATTACTCTCGGCATCAACAACAAGTATTAGATCTGCATCTTGAGCAACGACATACAACTGATCACCATTGTTAGAAACAGCAATATTAAATGGCGAGAAGTAATCAGCATTCACCATTTTTGAAACCAATTTATTCTTAGAAGTATAAACATGACATGAAGTACATAAAAGAGGATGGTCTGTAACGGCGGTTTTTTGGTTTACATGCGCCCTTGCTAATTTGCGTCCCGGGAAATACACAATCAGACCAAAAACTAAAATTATTCCTAATATTATAATTAATTTAGAACTCCTCATAATCTGCTTTAATGGATATCTTTCATATTTAACGGTAATATTATTGGATCTTTTTTTACTGAAAGAGGCTGCCTGTTTTCCGGTACCTGCTCGTTATTTTCGTGACATCCTATACAACCACGCCTTTCATTAGGACGTAAATATAACCAGCTACCAGGCCCATTCACGACATTACCGCTCTCATCAATTGATTGTATTCTAAAAGGAGTATCGGCCAATAATTTTAAATAAAAAGAACCATCCTTTTCAACATCTACAATTCCAAGGGAAGTATTGATACCCATCACTTCAATTCTAACAGCTTTTGAAGCTGAATTGGTATTTTCTACAGGTTGTATATCCGTAAAATTGACATCCTGGCATAGCAACAACCCAGTTTTTACACTCATATCCACTTCACTTGGCAATTTTTTAGGTCTTTCTTTTTTTTCAACTACAACAGCTTCAAGTACATGATAATCTTTATCATGATATATTACCTTACTTAGCGTTTTATTATCAGCATCAAATTCATACAGTGCGTATCGATCTTCATCAGATAAACGATATGAAACCAATAATTTACCTGACTGTTGTGGGCTGATGGCATAAAAATCACCATTTATATCTGCGGATAGATTGACCTTGCTATGCAAAGGCCGATTATAACTTATAGAAATAATATCTCCTCCATCTTTATCGATATTATCTGATTCTATAAAAAGTACTTT
>CAYTSL010000226.1:0-3791 GCA_964440415.1 uncultured Flavobacteriaceae bacterium | reverse complement strand
GGTTTTAAGCCTTCAGAGGATTTTGCAGAGCTTACCCGTCGATTGGGTGTCGTCACGAATGCTTACGGATTTTTAAATGAAGAAGAATTCAACGAAAGATATTTTTTATACCAAAATAAGTAATCTTAATAACTTCTTAAGATTATTTTTAATCCTTTATTGTAAATTTGAGAAAATAAGTACTAACAAATAAAAATTACTAATATGGCTTTTGAATTACCAAAATTAGAATATGCATATGACGCTCTTGAGCCTCATATTGATGCACGAACCATGGAGATACATCACAGTAAACATCATCAAGGTTACACAAACAATCTTAATAATGCTATTTCTGGAACTAATCTGGAGAGCAAATCTATTGAGGACATCCTAGGAAATCTTGACATGAAGAATAAAGCTGTTCGAAACAATGGCGGCGGATTTTACAATCATGGATTATATTGGGATGTTATGAATCCTGATGGAAAGGGAAGATTATCTGGCGATTTAAAGGATGCAATTGAATCAGCATTTGGATCTTTTGATAAATTTAAAGACGCGTTCAGTAAAGCCGCTGCCACACAATTTGGATCTGGTTGGGCTTGGTTATGTGTTCATAAAGGAGGAAAAGTTGAAGTGTGTTCTACACCAAACCAAGATAATCCATTAATGCCAGGAGTTACATGTGAAGCTACGCCAATATTAGGAATAGATGTTTGGGAACATGCGTACTATTTAAACTATCAAAATAGACGTCCAGATTATATTGAAGCATTCTTTAATGTGATAAACTGGAATGAGGTTGAAAGACGATATGCAGAAGCGAAATAAGCTTTAACTATATTTCAAAAATTAAAAAGGCGAACATTTGTTCGTCTTTTTTTTGTTAATCGATTGGTAATAATGAAAGGTTAATAAAATAAAAAAGGTGAACAAGAGTTCACCTTTTTTGCCCCAAATCTACCATGAACTTAACCTACTTATGTTATGGTGATGCTAATATAATGTGCTTTACTTATTAAAGTAAAATTTATTAGACAAACTACTTATAAATTAGTCTATGTGGTAATAATTTATTGGAGAAAGAAATAAAAATCAGGAACTGTTGTAAAATAAAAAAAGGTAAACAAGAGTTTACCTTTTTTTGCCCCAAATCTACCATGAACTTAACCTACTTATGTTATGGTGATGCTAATATAACACAGGTTTTATATACTGTACGAATTATTTAGACAAAATACGTTTTTATTAGATAAAGTGACAGATATGTAAGAATTTGTAGGAAATACCCTCTTTTTAATAAGCGCGTTCTTTGTTTCCTTCATAAAAATTAATGAAGGCTTTATTGACCACCCTGTTTCCTCCAACTGTTGGATAGTTGCCCGTGAAATACCAATCACCAAGATTTTTAGGACAAGCTTTATTTAGATTTAATACGGTTTGAAATATTACATTAACTTCAGCATTGATGTCTTCATCACAAATCAATTCAGATATTTTTGCGGAAATATCTTCATCAGAAAAATCATCATATAATTCCTTAACAAAGTTTTTTACTTTATGGTCTTTCAAATTTTCTTGAGCCTTACATTTCTTATAAACTTCTTCAACTTTTTGATAGTTACCATTATCCTTCAATAGGGAAAGCATTGCTCTAAAGGCAATTAAGTCTTCTAATCGAGCCATATCTATTCCGTAACAATCAGGGTAACGTATTTGAGGCGCAGAAGAAACAATTATTATTTTTTTAGGTTTTAATCTATCAAGAATTTTTATAATACTTTTCTTCAATGTAGTTCCTCGTACTATACTGTCATCAATTATCACCAAGTTATCATTTGGTTTAACGATACCGTAGGTCACATCATAAACATGTGCAACTAAATCGTCACGACTACTATCCTCTGTAATAAAGGTTCTTAATTTTACATCTTTAACAGCAATCTTTTCTATTCTGGGTCTCTGTGCCAGTATTTCTGTAACTTTTTCGGCAGATAAGCTTCTTTTACCTTTAAGGATTGCTTTCGTTTTTTGTTCATTAAGGTAGTCCTCTACAGTTTCTGTCATACCAAAGAAAGAAGTTTCTGCGGTATTTGGAATAAAAGAAAAGACAGTATTTTTTATATCGTAGTTAATGGCTTCCAAAACTTTAGGCACTATTAACATTCCCAATTCTTTACGCTCTTTATAAATTTCTGCATCGCTTCCCCTTGAAAAATAGATGCGTTCAAACGAGCATGCTTTTCGTTCTAATGGCTTGAGTATTTTTTTGATTGATGTTTCTCCAGATTTTTTCGTGATAATTGCATGACCTGGTTTAAGCTCAATAACATCTTTAAAAGCAACATTAAATACTGTTTGAATAACTGGTCTTTCTGAAGCCACAACAACTATTTCATCATCCTTATAATAATATGTTGGTCTTATACCGGAAGGATCTCTTAAAACAAATGAATCACCATGACCTAATAACCCAGCCATGGCATAACCACCATCCCAGTTCTTAGCTGCTTTTTGCAATATTTTAGCTACATTCAATCGTTCGGCTATTAGAGGCGAACATTCATTTTTATTATAGCCTTCTTTTTTGAGATCTTTATAAATTTTACTGACAGAATCATCTAGAAAGTGACCTATTTTTTCCATTACTGTAATGGTGTCTGTGTAATCTTTTGGATGCTGACCTAAATCAACAAGATTTTTAAATAGCTCTTTAACATTGGTCATGTTAAAGTTGCCAGCCAATATCAGATTTCTGTGCATCCAGTTGTTTTGTCTTAAAAAAGGATGGACACTTTCAACACTGTTCTTACCAAAAGTCCCATATCTAACATGACCTAGGAGCAATTCACCTATATAAGGTATATTTTGTTTTTGAAGAGCAACATCATTAATATAGTCTGGATGATCAATAAATTCTTTATTGACCCGTTCGTTAATTTGACTAAATATATCCTGAATTGGTTGTTGCTCTATTGAACGAACACGACTAATATAACGCTCACCAGGCTTAACATCTAATTTTATACTTGCAAAACCTGCTCCATCCTGACCACGATTGTGTTGCTTCTCCATCATTAGGTACATTTTATTTACCCCATAAAATGCACTACCATACTTTTCTTTATAATATTCTAATGGCTTTAAAAGTCTGATAAGAGCAATTCCACACTCATGTTTTATCGCATCACTCATATTAAGTCAGTTTACTATTCATTTAAAATAAAAACGCACTCAATTTTGAGTGCGTTTTTTTATGATAATTCAATTTCAAATTGAGTTAAACTCTTAAATTGTTTTAACCGGTCAAAGACTTCCTCATCCGTCATATTCATCATTCTTTCTGTACCAAATTTTTCTACACAAAACGACGCCAAGGTTGAACCATAAATCACGGCATTTTTCATATTTTCAAATGAAAAATCATTGGTGCCAGCTAGATAACCAGCAAATCCTCCTGCAAACGTGTCCCCAGCACCTGTTGGATCAAACACCTCCTCTAATGGAAGAGCTGGAGCATAAAACACATCATCGTTATGAAATAAAAGAGCACCATGCTCCCCTTTTTTTATAACCACATATTTTGGACCCATTTCATGAATTTTTCTGGCTGCAACAACTAATGAATATTCTCCTGTTAGCTGTCTCGCTTCTTCATCGTTAATGGTAATGACATCTATCTTCTTTATTACCTTAAGTAAATCATCAAGAGCATTATCCATCCAGAAATTCATGGTATCTAACACTATTAAGTCTGGTTTTTCGGTCATTTGTTCAATAACACTCATCTGTACTAAAGGATGCAAATT
>CAYTSL010000225.1:0-3835 GCA_964440415.1 uncultured Flavobacteriaceae bacterium | reverse complement strand
ATACTCATGGCGGTTTGTGATTTCAATACATCTACTGATTCCAATTTGTCATTTTTAGCTAATTCATCCAAGGTTTTAAAATCAGAATCTTTACCGTCAATAACTATAAGCTTTTCAGTATCCGGATTATCAACAAATCTGAACTTTTGATGTTTTTTGTGGTTACCGTGTTCATCATTATCAGAATGCCATTCTAATTCGTGATCTTCATCATCATCAAAGAAGAAATGATTTCCCTTATTACCTTTAATAATAATACGTTTTTTACCTCCATCTTCGTCTATAATAAACATATTATTCATATGGTCTTTTAACTCATCCATATCAAATGATTTCCCATTAAAGAGCATGATGTTATCATCATCATCAAACTTAAATATATGGTCAAAATTCAAGCTATCTAACTTGCTGAAGTGATGTTTGAAAATGGAGTCATGGTCAAAGTCAAAATCAAAATCCATGTCATCTCCAAAGAAAGCAAAATTGCCAAACCCACTTTTACCTTGTGAAACGTAGAGCGAGTTATTCTTTCTTCCAAAAGAAAAAGTTTGGATAGGGTTTGAACTTGATGTTTGACTAACAGCAGTATTACCATTTTCGTCCTTTAATTCGATTTTGATACTCGTAAGTTCTCCATCAGTATTGCGCTTAATGTTGCCGAATTTGGCTGTTATACCATGTTCTTTAAGCATAGTTTTTATATCATCCAACTCCTCGTCTGTTGTATCACTATCTATTGTGATGCTTACCGAGTCACTTTGCACAATTGTTAATTCGCTCTTGTTAACTGTTGTAAAACTGTTTAATGATATTAGGCCTACAATGGCAACTATGGATACCCCTAAAATAAGTTTAAATCTACCTTTTGTTTTCATTGTGATTTAAATTGATTTTATAATTAAATTTTTTCTATTTTTTCCAAATATTACTGGCGAAATACTTTTGTTTCCTTTATCAAAAGTAGAAGAACTCTTATTACCTTCATTGTCGTTTAACGAAACTTTAATTCGAGTAATTTCACCACTCTTATTACGTCTTAACTTACTGTAACTAAAGTTTATGTCTTTAGACTTTAATTCAGATTTTAAGGTTTTTAATTCCGCATCAGTTGTATTTTTGTCAATCGTGTTGATCTCTATATTATTGTATTCTGACACCCATTCTAATTCCATGTTTGGATCTACAATAAATTCTACATTTGGCTCATCCATTTCATGCTCAAATTCATAAACAAAATTGTTTTCACCGTGAGGTTTGGTTTTAATAACAATAACGCCATCTTTTCCTTTATCGCCATACATTTTAATGGCATGCTCGCCTTTTAATACATTTACATGAGCAATATTCTCTGGTGAGATAAGTTCGATAATCGCTTCATCACTTTCCTCGCCATCAACGATGAACATAGTTTTGTTTTTACCGCGGAATAAAAACTCATTTTCGTCCATATCGTCGTCCTCCATTATAAAAATATTACCATGCTTATCTTTTAAAGAGTCATGAAGTTTCATTCGTTCTTTAATGATAATTTTTCTTTGCTTTCTATATTCTTCACGTTCTTTTTCGTGCTCCTTCCTTGCCTTTACCATGTGCTCCTCAATTTCACGTCTTTTTTCTTTAGATAAAGCTTTGTGTTCTTCCATCATATGTTTGCGTTCCTCCATCATATGCTCACGCTCTTTCATCATTTCTTTTCTTTTCGCTTTATCAAGTTCTCTAACTTCCACAAGTTTTTTTCGCTGAAAAGAATTCACATTTTCAGATCTAAATCCAATACTACCATTTTCTTCTTTGTAAAAATGAAATGTATTTATTGCGTTGTCACTGCTTAAAGCATAATTTCCAGTATTACCATCACTATCCTTATAGGTAACATTAATTCCCGTTATCTCATTATTGGAATTTCTTTGTACGTTTTTAAAGTTAAAATCGATACCATCTTTTTTTAGTGATTGTGAAATTTCTTTTAGCTGATCATCAGTAGTATTCTTATCAATCTTTTTCTTTATGATTTTTTGTGTAAAGTTAAATGCGGATGCAATATTGTTATTAGAGAATACTTTTGCTTTATCATTGTTTTTAATAACTGAATTAGCTTTATCTAAAATATTATCTTCTGCAATAAATGATAAGTCTGATGATGTTGGTAATTCTTTGGTTGGTTTTTCTATTTCAATGGTTTCCACATTAAAACTCATTAAAAATAGGGCTAAAGCAGGAAGTATTACAAAATATTTCCATGCATTTTTGATGTTGCTTTTTGACTGATTTAACATAATGATTCGTTTTTTGATTAATGAATTATAAAAGTTGTTTGTGATTGATGCGTATTGTGGTTTAAGTGAGGCCTTCAATAAGGTATGTTGATACTGTTTAGCCGAATTTACTTTTGAAATGGCAAACTGATCTGCCATAAACTCAAGATTCTGTTGTATTGTTTTTTTATAGAACCAGGCCAATGGATTAAACCATTGAAATGTTACAAATAGCTGGGATAGTAAAATATCTAAAGAGTGAAACTGATTGCTATGGGCCTTTTCATGATTGATGATAATATCCAAATCGCATCGTTCATAATTGTTAGGATTATAAACTATATAATTAAAAAATGAAAAAGGAGACATGTTTGAATTTATTTCAACAAAATTGAATCCATCTTCCTTTCTTATAGTATTATTCTTAAAAAGTTTGAATAATGATGTAAGTTGAATGACAAAACGAATTCCTAATATTAAAACACCTAATAAATAAACGTAAGTTGCAAACTGTAACCAATTAAAAGGTTTCGCTACTTCCATAGCATTGTAAGCCATTGGAATATCCGTAAACAACCAATTAGGATTAAAGGCTTCAACAGGTTCTACGTAAATATATTTAGTGAATATTACAAGAGGAAGAAGTAAGGAAGCCAAAATACCTCCTAATAAGTAGTGTCGGTTTATATTAAAGAAGGTTTCCTTCTTTAGGAACAAGTGATAGCTAAAAAAGAAAATAGCTAAAATACCAGCCGATTTTAATAAATATAAAATGATAGCTTCCATAACTAGTCTTTCTTTTCAATTAATTGTATTATTTCTTTCAGGTCGGCCACACTTATTTTTTCCTCTTTAGCAAAGAACGACACGACGTTTTTATATGAATTGTTAAAATAACTTTCAATAGCAGTGTTCATAAACCGTTTTCTATAAGCTTCTTTAGTAATGATTGGGAAGTATTGATGCGTTTTACCAAATGCTGTGTAACCAACATATCCCTTTTCCTCTAAATTTCTGACAATAGTCGATAAGGTATTATAATGAGGTTTCTCATCATTTATTTCGGCAAGCACTTCTTTAACAAAAGCCTTTTCAAGCTTCCACAAAATGTGCATGATCTCTTCTTCTTTGTTAGTTAATTTTTGCATCTATTATCGTTTTTGTCATTCCCTCGAAGGAGGGAATCTGATTCTATTTCTTTTGGCGTTACCATTAATAGCCTTTGGCGATAAATGGTCAGGCTGTTCACTATATCTTTTCTTCGTGCTGAATTTATTTCAGCATCTCAAAAAGGATGCCGCTACCATCCTTAACGCATTTCAAACATATAACTAAATTTATAGTTATGCAACTACATATATAGTTATTTAACGAAACTTTTAGTTTTTATTAGTGAAACTCAATTTTAAAAAGGTTTTAACGCATTTAAAATTATAGTTGAGCTAATGCCGATATTTCATCGGGATCTTTTTACCAATAACTTTTACAATCAAATAATTTAAGATTAAATCCCGTTTTGTTTAAAAAAGTAAATCGTATTTCGTAAATCCTAATTCAAAACTTATCTTCGCATCTTAAAT
>CAYTSL010000224.1:0-3837 GCA_964440415.1 uncultured Flavobacteriaceae bacterium | reverse complement strand
TTGTATCACCTTCCATAGTAGAACTTAAGGCAAATATTATTTCTTTAATTTTTCCGTTTTTCACCTTTTCAACCAAGGGAGAAATATTCAATTCATTAGGACCAATACCATCCATAGGAGAAATCTTCCCTCCTAAAACGTGATACAGACCTTTAAACGAACTTGTGTTTTCTATAGCCATAACATCTCTTACATCCTCTACAACACAAATAATTTCATCATTCCGGTTAGAATTAGAACAAATCTCACACAAATCAGTATCACTAATATTATTACAGCTTTTGCAGAATTTAATTTCATTTCGCATCTTTTTTATAGCCTCTGCCAATTGATTGGTTTGCTCTTTAGGCTGACGCAATAAATGAAGCACTAAACGTAATGCGGTACGCTTACCTATACCTGGTAATTGCGACATTTCGTTCACTGCATTTTCAAGTAATTTTGAAGAGAATTCCATTGATGCGAAATTACAATTTTAGATTTAAGAATGATATATAATATTGTAATTTGTATTTTTAGCTGCCTAATATAATTTAAATGAATCCAACTCAAATTATTCTGTTAATAGCTGCCTATTTTGGACTGCTTATTTTAATCTCGTATTTCACCGGAAGAAATGACAGTAATGAAGACTTTTTTAAAGCAGGAAAACAATCGCCTTGGTATGTTGTTGCTTTTGGAATGGTAGGAGCTTCTTTATCTGGGGTTACATTTATATCTGTACCAGGCTGGATAGAAGGATCTCAATTCAGTTATTTCCAAGTAGTTCTTGGCTATTTGGTTGGGTATTTTGTGGTTGCGTTTGTTCTGATGCCAATTTACTACAGGCTTAATGTAACATCAATATATGAATATTTATTACAACGTTTTGGAACGGTAAGTCATAAAACGGGAGCTTTTTTCTTTTTTATTTCAAGGGTATTAGGTGCTGCATTTAGGCTGTTTCTGGTTGCAATTGTTTTACAACAATTTGTTTTTGATGAATGGAATGTCCCATTCGAGATCACTGTCATTATATCAATATTGCTTATTTGGATCTATACTAACAAAGGAGGAATAAAGACCATCGTTTGGACGGATACATTACAAACACTATTTATGATTGTTGCCGTAGTACTATCCATCTATTTCATTAACAATAGTTTAGGCTGGAATTTTGGAGAATTTTTGACCTCAAACGAACTCAAAGAATACAGCACAATCTTTGTTACAGATAGTTTCTTAGAACGCAGTCACTTTTTAAAATCCTTTCTGGGTGGAATGTTCATCACCATATGTATGACAGGTTTAGACCAAGATATGATGCAAAAAAACCTAACATGTAAGACCTTAAAGGATGCGCAAAAAAATATGATCTCATTTAGTATTGTATTAGTTTTTGTGACTTTTCTATTTATGCTTTTAGGAGCCCTTCTATTTATTTATGCTAAAAAGAATAACATTGCTATTCCTTTAATGGATGGTAGCCCTAAAACAGATTTATTATTTCCTGAGATTGCCCTAAATAGTGGCTTGAGTATTACACTAGCAGTTACTTTTATGCTTGGATTAATTGCTGCTGCATACAGTAGTGCAGATAGTGCTCTAACTTCCTTAACAACTTCCTTTTGTGTGGATTTTTTAGACATTGAGAAGAAACAGAAAAGTAAACAAAAAAAGATTAGAAAACGAACTCATATTGGTATGAGCATTTTACTTGTTATAGTAATAATTATTTTTAAATATATACTTAATAGTAATGTTATTGATAGTTTACTAACTGTAGCTGGTTATACATATGGTCCTTTACTTGGCTTATTTGCCTTTGGAATTTTTACTAATTATAAAGTAAAGGACAAATACGTCTGGATTGTAGCTTTAAGTTCAGTTATTTTAATAATGTTGATCGCAAATATTCCACCTGAAAATCTCGGTGGCTATGTTGTTGGGTACGAACTGCTACCAATAAATGGCTTACTTACTTTTATAGGTTTAATATTGATTCGTAGAAAGTAGAACCAGCGTACAAGATTCTTCAAATTCAATATTATTTTCTTTCAGAATTTCATATAATTCTGGATTTTCTGTACCTGGATTAAAAATCACACGCTTAGGATTTAGAGAAACTATATAATCATAAAACGGTTTTTGGTTTTTTGAGTTTAGATAAATAGTAATTGTATCTAGATCCTTGAAGTGTATTAATTCAGTTTCAATGTTAATTTTGGCTACTGTTCCTTTTCTAGAACCAATTGCCACTATATCATGTTCAAAATATAGCAGCCTTTTTATAGCATAATTCGAATATCGATTAGCCTTTTGTGAAGCACCAATCACCAGAGTTTTCTTGTTCATTTTGTTAAAAGGTAGTTAACCAACAATACTTATTGTAACACATTGTAAAAATACTCGTCTATTAGTTAACATACAACTATGATTCATTCAAAAGAAAAGGAAATAAACTTTTTTGCGAAAAACACAATAAAATTTAATAACCTACATAATAGTTGATGGTTAGTGTTAATGTGGTTATTAATAGAAAACCCAGAGCTTATGGCTTTGGGTTTTTGATTTCTACACAATAAAAATTAATTCGTTACCAAAGTAATAATTAGCGAGTGTTTGCGACCAAACACATACTTTCATTTTTTATTTAAATGTTTTAGTTGGTTAATAGCAAATAAAGAGCCGAAATAAACAATTTTCGGCTTTTTATATTTTTATTAAAAATCTTACCAGTTAATTATTACGCTTCCCCATGTAAATCCACTTCCAAATGCAACAAGTACAACTTTATCTCCTTCTTTTATTTTTCCTTGTTCCCAAGCTTCAGTTAAAGCGATTGGTATAGATGCAGCAGTCGTATTTCCATACTTTTGAATGTTATTAAAAACCTTGTCATCACTTAAACCAAACTTCCTTTGAATGAATTGTGAAATTCTTAAATTCGCCTGATGTGGAATTAACATAGCAATATCTTCTTTATCTAAATTGTTTGTTTTTAATCCTTCCATAATAGCTTCACTAAATCTAACCACAGCATGTTTAAACACAAACGTACCATTCATATATGGATAATAAGACACGTCATCAGGATCATTGGCTTCCAAAATTTCAGGTACCCAATGCATTATACTTGGTCCTTCTACAACCAACTCTTTTGCGTGTTTCCCTTCAGAGTGCAAATGAGTCGATAGAATTCCTTTTGTCGTATCTTCTTCTCTTGTCAATACAGCTGCTCCTGCACCATCTCCAAATATAACTGTCACTCCTCTGCCTCTAGTCGATATTTCCAATCCACCAGAATGAAACTCGGCTCCAATAACCAGAATATTTTTATACATGCCTGTTTTAATGAACTGGTCTGCCACAGAAATTCCGTATATAAATCCAGAGCATTGATTTCTCACATCTAGAGCACCAACTGTTCTCATATCTAACATATCCTGAATTTGAACACCGCAACCAGGAAAGTACATATCCGGACTTAAAGTTGCGAAAACTATAAAGTCAATGTCATCTTTGGTCAATCCTGACCGTTCTATAGCTATTCTGGCAGCTTTTGCTCCCATAACAGCAGAAGAATCATTAGTTCCTTCTTTTATCCATCTACGCTCTTGTATTCCAGTTCTTTCTTGTATCCATTCATCACTAGTATCTATCAATTTTGATAGATCGTCATTAGTAACAATATTATCAGGAACATATTTTCCTAAACCGATTATTTTCGAATTATACATATTTGTCCTTTCAGTTTATAATTAAAGCAATTTAAGTATTTCAAAAATAATGAGTCTTGAAACTTTTTATATTCGTTATGCGTGCATAGTAAGTTTATTATGTCAGTTTGTCACTTTT
>CAYTSL010000223.1:0-3840 GCA_964440415.1 uncultured Flavobacteriaceae bacterium | reverse complement strand
TAAGTCCTACTCGTGAATTGGCAATACAAATTAGTGAGAATTTTAAAACCTATGGAAAGCATACCAATTTAAGAACAACTGTTGTTTTTGGCGGCACAAGCATAGAACCACAAATAGATGTATTAAAAAAAGGTGTCGATATTTTGGTTGCCACTCCAGGACGTTTGCTCGATTTACATAAACAGGATCAAATTAATTTAGATTATATAGAAACATTAGTTCTTGATGAAGCCGATTTAATGCTTGACATGGGATTTATAGACGATGTAAAAAAGATAGAGAGATTGTGTCCAGACACTAAACAAACACTATTATTTTCCGCAACTATGCCTTTTAAGGTTGAACAACTGGCAAATACCATTTTAAAGTCTCCAGAACGTGTTGAAGTTTCTCCAACCTCATCTGCTGCTAAAGATGTCAGCCAAGTGTTGTATTATGTTCCTAAACGCAATAAAATTGAATTGTGTTTACATTTACTTCGTAACAACATAAAAGGAAGTATTTTAATTTTCCGTCGTACAAAATTCGGAGTGAATAAATTAGAAGAAACCCTTATCAAAAATGGTTATAAGGTAGATAGTATTCATAGTGATAAAAACCAAAGCGATAGACAAACGGCTTTAAACAAATTCAAAAATGGTTATGTCAATATTTTAATTGCTACAGATGTTGCCGCTCGTGGTATTGACATTAATGAGTTAGATGCTGTTATTAATTTTGATATGCCAAACGTACCAGAAACCTATGTGCACAGAATAGGTAGAACAGGTCGTGCTGGAAATATAGGAACGTCATATTCTTTTTGTTCTGCGGATGAAAAATCGTATGTAAAAACCATTCAGCAGTTAATTAATGTACAAATTCCTATTGAGGAAGATCATCCGTATCCTTTAGACCCAAAAGCAAAACCAATAGTCCACAAAAAGAAAGGTAGCAAATACAAAAAAGGACGTAAAAGTGAAGCTTCTAAAAAGAAAAAGAAACGTTGGTATTAGAGCTAATTGTTTAGCATTGTTAATGTTTTTAGCTATCTTGGAAACAATAAAACCAACAAAACAAGCGGCTTATGGAAACTATAAACTGGATCTCTTTAATCATTTCAACATTAATTCCAATAGTCGTTGGATTTATATATTATCATAAAAATCTATTCGGTAAAGCATGGATGAATTCCCTCGGGATTACTGAAGAAGATCTTGAAAAAGGGAACAAGGTTTTAATACTTGGTGTTTCATTAGTAATGTCATTTTTACTTTCATTCTTTTTATTGAATTTTAACAATAGTGAAGGACAGGAAGGACAGTTCGATAATTTTGCCCATGGAGCATGGCATGGTTTTTTTGTAGCTTTTGTTGTTGGTATGCCAATTCTATTTATAAGTGGCCTGTTTGAGCTTAAAAAGATAAAGAACCTCATCATTAATGTAATTTATTGGATGATCACATTAGCAATTATGGGAGGAATATTAGATGCTATGAACCATTGGCCAAATTAGTGCCTAAAATTTTATATAAAAAGTAGTTATCTTTATCTAAACTAATCCACCAAATGAGCCAAGATTACACTAAGCCGGAATTTAAGAAACTCCTTCAAAAACTTCAGGAAGAGAGCTGGCAATTGGAATTACTCATTTCTGGTTTTGCGATTTTTGGACTTTTTACAGCATTCCCTAATATTGCAGAAAGTGCCAGAGAAGCACAGAACTCACAACAAATTTATAAGTTTGTTGTTTCGTTGGTTGCACAAATATCCTGTGCTATTTTAATTTTTAATTTATTACTTCACGTTTTATTACGAGGACTTTGGATAGGAGCTTTAGGCTTACGATATGTGTCTGGAGACATAGATTATGAAGTTTTAAATTACAGTGAAAAATTCACCAAATACCTAAAGAAAAAAGTTGGCTCTTTCGATAAGTACATTGCTACACTTGAAAACTATTGTAGTATTATGTTTGCGGTTTCATTCTTGCTTGTTTTTTACGTTTTAGCAGTTACATTTACCATTTTAATTATGGTAATTATATCTAACTATATTCTAGACAATGATAATTTACCAACATGGATTTCGAAGGGCTTTGGTATTCCATTAATACTATTTGTAGTTCTTGGAATGTTTATAAGTTTTATAGATTTTGTAACTCAAGGACTTTTTAAAAAGAAAAAATGGTTGTCTAAAATATACTTTCCAATTTATTGGGTATTTAGTTTTATTACTTTATCATTTTTATACAGACCTTTAGTGTATAATTTTTTAGACAATAAGTTTGGTAAACGGTTAAGCTTTATTCTTGTACCAATATACTTTTTAATTCTACTATCAACTTCTTTTAGTTATAAATATTCCAACTATATTAATGATAATATTTCTTCAAGTTCTATAATGGCTAATAGCAGAAATTATGAAGATATGCTGCATGATAGTAAAGATTTTATTGACGATGTTGCCATACAATCTAAAGTAATTACAAATTCGTATGTAAAAGTTTTTATTGTTTTTTCTGATAAAATTGAAGATCGAATTTTCGATTTTAATGAAAGTTTAAAACCGGAAAAAGATGTAAGAGGTTTAGGTTCTGATATTAGATTTGGAAATTTAGACTTTTCGAATAAAGATAGCTTAAGAACAGAATACCTAAAAACGTTTAATACCATTTTTTCTGTAGATATAGATTCTGTAAACCATAAACCTAAATTCTCTTTAGCAAAAAGCCTAAAAGAAGAATTAGGCTTTGAAACGTATTTAAGCACTAAAAACCTAACTAAAGGAAAGCATTTCTTAAAAATAAAGCGTCTCGAAAAAATTGATGGCGGAACAAGTGCTGTAACAATATCAACTATTCCATTCTGGTATTTTAAAGATTAGTTATACTGCAATGCGCTTATCAAAATAACTTTTAAGTATAGGCACTTGAATGAATAACATGATGCCAAATAGTACGACCGAGTACATAACTGTTTTAGATACTCTAAATCCTGACAAAGTATTGCTTAATTTATTATCAGTAATAACACTTAAATCTATAAAACTTAACCAACTTGTTTCTGTTGTGTTCATTCCGAAAACTATATATGAAACAATTAAAAGCGCAACCACAAAAATTACGAACCACATAGGTTTTGAGATCAATGGCTTGTAAATAGTAACCTTACTTTTATTTAAAGCATGTACCTGGTCCATAACCATCGATGTGAAATTTGATGAAGGCGATTCTAACGACTGGGTCTTCATAGATCGTTCTACCAATTTTTCTATTTGTTTATCTACTTTCTCGTTCATAATTCTCAATTAATTCTGGTTCTAATTGTTCTTTTAAAATTATACCCAGCTTTTTCCGGCTTCTATACAATTTTACTTTTACGTTGTTGGCAGTTAAACCTACAACTTTTGATATTTCTTCCAACGATTGTTCTTCAAAATAAAACAAGGTCAATAAAAAACTATCGTCACTTGGTAGCAAATGCAAGCATTTCTGAATTTCCTGCTTGTATTCATGATCTTCCATTTGTTGTAATGCGTTGTCCATTGTTTTTACATGATGTTCTGTAAATTCATCAATAGCTACTACATTATATTCACGTTTTATCCGTTTCAATCTATCCAAACAGGTATTATAGGCTACTTTATATATCCAAGTAGAGAATTTTGACTTCCCTTTAAACTTGTTCAATGACTTAAATACCTTAATGAACGTATCCTGCGACACCTCTTCAGCTTCTTCCCTATTCTTCACCATTCGTAATGCCAAAGTAAACACCAGATCCTTATACCTGTCTACCAACACGGAAAATACATTCGTGTCTCCTTCTAAAATCCGGTTGATTATTTGGTCGTCGCTGA
>CAYTSL010000222.1:0-3884 GCA_964440415.1 uncultured Flavobacteriaceae bacterium | reverse complement strand
ATCCCAGCCAATGGATTAGCCTTTATAAAAAAGAATGAGAATTGGGTTTACGAAAAAGTGTCATCAAAGGATCATGTTCGTGGACCTTTTAAGGCTTACAGAAAGCCCTGTTTCGAACAAATTGGTGGACTTAAGGAATCCATTGGCTGGGATTCGGTTGATGTTTTGCTAGCGCAATATTATGGCTGGAAAGTTAAAACAGATAAAAGCCTACATGTGAAACATCTTAAACCAACTGGAAAGATCTATCAAAACAATTCAAAATATGTTTTTGGTGAAGCACTGTATAAAATGCGATTAGGGTTACTTCTCTCAAGTCTTTCTGCATTAAAAAGTGGTATTTATAAAAGAAGTTTTTCCTATGCAACTAATACTTTAAAAGGATTTTTTAAAGCAAAACAAGACAAGCTGGAATTTCTTGTCACAAAAGAACAAGGAAATTTCATCCGTAACTTTCGTTGGAAAAATATTTTTAGAAAATTTATTTAGTCTAGTACAAATTCTATAGGTTTTCCTATTGCTCCATTAGGAAAACTAATATTCAGTAAAGCTGAAACTGTTGGAGCAACATCTGTTACTTCTGTTCTAGCTACAGTACTACCTTTTTTAATTCCATGACCATAGAATAATAATGGAACATGAGTATCATAGTTGAATCCAGATCCGTGGTGTGAACCCGTCTTGCCATAAGATATAACTGCTGGCCCTAGTACATAAAGCACATCACCAGAACGTTTTTGATTAAATCCTTTTTGTAACAAGGCTTCAATTCCGGTATCAAAATTCATACTGCTCATAGTAGTTGCAGTATATGCTTTGTCTATGTGTTTATAATTAATAATTTCGTTAACTATAACTTCCTGGACATCATCTAAATCTAAATCTAATAATGCAATCGTGGATCTATCAAGAAATACTTGATTATTACTAATACTTTCAATTAAACCTGACGCTTTAAATCTTTTGGTAACAAACTCATTTAATTGTTTCTTAAAGTCACCGTAAATAAAATAATCTGCTGGTATATTAATAGATTGCAAATAAGCTGGTACATCAACAGCTCCATGGTCTGCAGTTAAAAATACAGTATAATTACCTTGACCTACTTTAGCATCCAGTTTATTTAACAAACGTTCAATATCTTTATCCAAACGGATATACGTGTCCTCAATTTCTTTTGAATTTACTCCAAAATTATGTCCAATATAGTCTGGACTCGAATAGCTAATTGCCAGAAAATCTGTAATATCATCTTTACCTAATTGTTCACCGTCTAAAGCTGCAAGGGCAAAATCTGTAGTTAGATTATTCCCATATGGAGTTAATTTTAAAATATCAAAACCATTATTGAAGTCTTTTAATTTAGTCAAATCATAAGGAAACGTTGCTGTTACTTTTCCATTGAAGCCTCCTTCAAAATCATTAAGATCTCCTCCACTTTCTGTATATGTTTCAATATCATAGTAAGTATCCCAAGTTTTGAAATAACCTTCAGCAACATCAGATTTATTAAATTTATCGACCCATTTTGGCAATTCATCCATATAAAATGTACTCGTAACCCAATTACCTTCATTACCTCCTTGTAACCAATATGCAGCGTTAGCCGTATGACCAGCCGGAAGTACTGCTCCTCTGTCTTTAATAGCTATTCCAATTACTTTTCCCTGCATTTGTGTAGCCATCCTTAATTCATCTGTAACAGTTGAAACTTGCATTTTTTGTGGAGAAAATCTGTTGTATTTATCATCCGTACCAACAGAATTATAAGTTGTATCTGATACGCAATAAATAACTTTCTTTATTTCTTTATCATACCAGTTGTTTGAAATTATTCCATGATATTTTGGGGTTGTTCCTGTATAAATTGATGCGTGTCCTGGTCCTGTATACGTAGGTATGTAATTAAAATGATTATTCTTACAATTGAACCCATTATTTATCAATCGTTTAAAACCACCACTTCCATATTTAGAATCAAACCGTGTTAAATAATCATATCTCATTTGATCAACGACAATTCCAACCACCAATTTTGGTTTGCCTTGTTGCATTATAGCTTCAGATAGTGCACTGCCTTTAACGACATTACTTTGAGCATTACAGTTAAACATTATAAAAACTGTAAACGTGTAGAATATTATTTTTTTCATTTCCTTGATTATAAGACAAACAAAAATACCACTTTTTATATTTCCTTTATTAAAATAATAGTTAATTATCAAGTGTTATTTTTTACTTTAGCAGATGTAAAAATTCTCAATGAAATACCTTCACAATATCGGAGTTTATTTTTTAATGTTGGTGGAAATCTTTAGGAAGCCAACAAAATGGTCTGTTATGCGAGGTTTAATATTTAAAGAAATAGACGACCTTATTATCGGCTCTTTAGGTATTGTTGCATTTATCTCATTTTTTGTTGGAGGTGTTGTAACCATTCAAACAGCTTTAAATATAGACAACCCTCTAATCCCAAAAACACTTGTTGGTTTTGCTACAAGACAGTCTGTAGTTTTAGAATTTGCGCCTACTTTTATTTCCATAATTATGGCAGGTAAAGTTGGATCTTTCATAACATCCAGCATTGGTACAATGCGAGTCACAGAACAAATAGATGCTCTTGAAGTTATGGGAATAAATTCTTTGAACTATTTGGTATTCCCAAAATTCATAGCCCTTTTATTTTATCCCTTTGTAATTTCTATTGCTATGTTTTTAGGTGTTCTTGGCGGATTAGCAGCCTGTGTGTATGGAGGATTTACAACTATGGACGACTATATTACAGGTGTACAGATGGACTTTATACCATTTCATATAGCATATGCATTTATTAAAACTTTAGTGTTCGCCATATTATTGGCAACCATACCCTCATTTCACGGTTTCTATATGAAAGGTGGAGCATTAGAAGTTGGAAAAGCAAGCACCACATCTTTCGTTTGGACCAGTGTAATGATTATTTTATTCAATTATATACTAACTTCCATGTTGTTAAGCAAATGATAGTAGTTGAAGATTTACATAAATCGTTTGGAGATGCTCATGTTCTTAAAGGCATAAGCACAACTTTTGAAGATGGTAAGACAAACCTGATCATAGGGCAAAGTGGTTCTGGAAAAACGGTCTTTATGAAATGTCTCTTGGGTTTACTGAGTCCTGATGAAGGAAAAATAATCTTTAATGGTAAACTATATTCTGATTTGACGGTTGATGAGAGAAGGAATCTGAGAGCAGAAATGGGAATGGTCTTTCAAGGAAGTGCCCTTTTTGATTCAATGACCATAGGTGAAAATGTGATGTTTCCATTGCAAATGTTCACAAAACAAAGTAAAAGTGAAATGGAAGACCGTGTTGAGTTTGTACTGAACAGAGTGAATTTGCAGAATGCCCAAAACAAATTTCCTAGTGAAGCTTCTGGTGGTATGAAAAAACGTGTGGCTATTGCCCGAGCCATAGTAAACAACCCCAAGTATTTGTTCTGTGACGAACCCAACTCCGGATTAGATCCAAATACGGCTATAGTTATTGATAACCTCATCCAGGAGATTACTGATGAGTATAATATCACAACCGTTATTAACTCTCATGACATGAATTCAGTAATGGAAATTGGTGAAAATATTGTATTTTTAAAGGATGGTGTTAAGGAATGGGAAGGCACCAATGAAACCATTTTTAAGACTGATAATGAAGCCATTACCAATTTTGTTTACTCCTCTGAACTATTTAAAAAAGTTCGTAAGCTATATATTGATGAAAGTCAGTAATTAGTTGTGTTTAATAATGATATTATCCGTTTTCAACTCTTGCTTTAACCAGTCACTTAATTGCTTTTCTTTCACCACAACCAAACTATCATTTAAAGAAGAATTCCATTTTACATT
>CAYTSL010000221.1:0-3895 GCA_964440415.1 uncultured Flavobacteriaceae bacterium | reverse complement strand
GATTGTTTGGTCCACGACTCACCCATATTTGTAGACATAAATACACCGCCTTTACGCCTATCTAGTTCTATTGCTGCATAAATTACTTCTGGATCAAAAGGCGATATAGCCAATCCGATTTTACCCAAATTAGATTTTGGAATACCTTTTGATAATTTTTTCCAGGTCTCTCCTCCATCTATACTTTTATGAATTCCAGATCCTGGACCACCTCCTAAATAGGATGCAACCGTTCTATGTCTATCCCAAGTAGCAGCATATAGTACATCAGGATTTGAAGGATCAATCAACAGGTCTGTTACTCCAGTCCACTCCCCTTTTCCAAGTTTTTTATTCCATGTTTTTCCTCCATCAACAGATTTAAAAAGACCTCGTTCTCTGCCTTTACTCCATAATGGTCCTTGAGCAGCTACCCAAATAACATCAGAATTTTCTGGATGAACAATTATTTTAGAAATATGCTCGGTAGCCTTTAGGCCCATGTTTTTCCATGTTTTTCCATCGTCAGCACTTCTATATATTCCATCTCCAAATCCAACATGACGACCACCAACGTTTTCTCCAGAACCAACCCAAATTGTGCTGTTTTTATTAGGGTCGATTGTAACACAACCTATTGAATAACTAGTTTGATTGTCAAAAATCGGGGTCCAAGTAGTTCCAGAATTTGTAGTTTTCCATACTCCACCAGATCCTACAGCAACGTACCATACATTCTCATTTTTTGGGTGTATTGCTATATCGGCTATTCGGCCAGAAACAAATGCAGGTCCTAAACTTCGAAACTTTAATCCATTAAAAATGGTGTCTTTTTTAATTGATTGGGCATTTAAAGGAATTATCAAGCATAACAGACAAAACCAAGCCAGGGATTTTTTTAAAAAATTGCTCATTATTTCTAATTTGATAAGTAATTAAGTAAATGGTTAGTATAACCAATAGAAATCATCTTTTGTATAAAGATAAAGAAGATGATTAATAATCCAATAAATCCAATAAAACACTTTCAAATTTATTTTTTGACAAATATTGTTCTTCTAATTGGCTAGCGAAAGGTATAGGAGTATCCATACTTGCAACACGTTTAACGGGAGCATCTAGTTCTTCAAAGCAATTTTCCATAATTAAGGCCGAAATATCACTGGCTATTCCTCCAAAAAGTGAATCTTCCTGAAAAATTATTGCCTTTCCTGTTTTTCTAACTGAATTATAGATAGTCTCTGTATCCAGTGGCTGCAAGGTTCTTAGGTCAATTATCTCTGCATTTATATTTTTGTTGTTCTCTAGGGTTTCAATAGCCCAGTGAACGGCAGCTCCATAAGATATTATAGATATATCTGTTCCTTCAGATATAATAGAAGCCTTTCCAAAAGGTAAAGTATAGTAATCAGTCGGAACGTCTTGCCTGATACTCCTATACAAAGCCTTGTGTTCAAAGAATAACACCGGGTTCGGATCATTAATTGCAGTTGCTAATAAGCCTTTAGCGTCATAAGGAAATGCTGGATATACTACTTTTAAACCATGTGTTTTAGTGAACCACGCTTCATTGGTTTGAGAATGAAATGGTCCGGCCGCTACACCTGCTCCACAAGGCATGCGTATTACTACATCTGCCTGTTGGCCCCATCTATAATGACATTTGGCCAAGTAATTTACAACAGGATTGAATCCAGATGTTACAAAATCAGAAAACTGCATTTCAACAACACTTTTTATGCCTGCAATAGATAAGCCCATAGCCGCTTCTACAATCGCGGATTCGCAAATTGGTGTGTTTCTAACTCTTTCCTTTCCAAACTGCTCTAAAAACCCTTCTGTAATTTTAAAAACTCCACCATATTCCGCTATATCCTGACCCATTATTACCAAATCTTGATGTTGTTCCATACTTTGTTTTAAACCTTCTGATATGGCATCAATTAATCGAACTTCTTTAGTTTCTACGTTGGATTTAATATCTTGATAATCAAAGTCTTTATATACATCATCTAATTCTATAGTTTCATTTGGAGTGATAGTCTCTTCATCAAATGCAATCTTTAGATTTTCATTTAATTCGTGTACAATTTCTGTTTTAATACTAACTTCTAATTCTTCAGACAATATACCTTTATCTCTAAGAAAGAACTGATAGTTTTCAATAGGGTCTTTTTTAGCCCAAAATTCTAATAGATCATGAGGTACGTATTTGGCCCCACTTGCTTCTTCATGCCCATGCATTCTAAAGGTTTTGAATTCAACTAAAACGGGCCTCGGTTTCTTTCTGATGCTTTCGGTAATTTCGCTTATTTTTGAATAAACCTCAAGGATATTGTTTCCATCGACTATATGAGATTCCATTCCGTAACCTTTAGCCTTATCAGCTATATGCTCGCATTTATATTGTTCACTGGTTGGTGTAGATAAACCATACCCATTATTTTCAATACAAAACAAAACGGGGAGATCCCATACTGACGCTACGTTTAGTGCTTCATGAAAATCGCCTTCGCTTGTTGCTCCTTCACCAGTAAAAACAGCCGTTACTTGTTCTAAATTCTTTAATTTACTTGCTAAAGCAATTCCGTCGGCTACACCTAATTGCGGTCCCAAATGGGAAATCATTCCAACGATTTTATACTCTTGAGTTCCAAAATGAAAACTCCTGTCTCGACCCTTTGTAAATCCATTAGCCTTTCCCTGCCATTGACTAAATAACCTATGTAGAGGGATTTGCCTAGTCGTGAAAACTCCCAAATTTCTATGCATGGGTAGAATATATTCATCGTCATTTAACGCCATAGTGACACCAACCGCTATGGCTTCTTGACCAATACCTGCAAACCATTTACTTATTTTTCCTTGTCTAAGTAAAATAAGCATCTTCTCTTCTATAAGTCTAGGTTTTAAAATATTCTTATATAGAAGTAATAAAGTTTCATCATCTAAATCGTAACCGTTATAGTTGATGTTACCTGGCGAGAATATTTCTGAACTCATAAAAATTGAATTTGTCAAATGTAAATAATTTTTAAAAGTTAATATCTTATTAATAATACTTTCAACTTAAAGCATAGCATCGCTCTATTTAATCTCTTTAATTTTATTGTGAATTTCTATGATTATTTTCGTTTTCACTTCGTTTTAATGTTGTGTTAATTTCGTTACATTTGTAATTGATCATAAAAGAATAGTTCATGAACAGTATTCCAAGTGTCAATCTTGAAGATTTTCTTTCAGGGGATCCCAGTAGAAAGAAAAAATTTGTTGAGAGCATAGGCAAAGCTTATGAAGAAATTGGATTTGTAGCTCTAAAGGGGCATTTTTTAAGTGATGCGTTGGTAGATGAGTTATATGCGGAAATTAATAATTTCTTTGATTTACCTATAGAAGTTAAAACGAAATATGAAATTAAAGGATTAGGAGGTCAAAGAGGTTATACATCATTTGGAAAAGAACATGCTAAAGGAAGGAAAGAAGGAGATTTAAAAGAGTTCTGGCATTTTGGTCAGTATGTTGAAAATGATTCCAAATTGGAGGCTGAATATCCAAAAAATATTTCAATTGATGAATTACCCCATTTTAACAAGGTTGGAAAAGAAACCTATAAAATGCTAGAAAAGACTGCTAAGTATGTTCTTAGAGCTTTAGCCTTGTATTTGGGATTAGAAGAAACATATTTTGATGATTATATCAAAAATGGTAATTCTATATTAAGGCCTATTCATTATCCTCCAATAAAAAGTGAGCCAAAAAATGCTGTTAGAGCGGCTGCTCATGGTGACATAAACTTAATTACTTTATTAATGGGGGCACAAGGAAGAGGATTACAAGTTCAAAACCATCACGGAGATTGGTTAGATGCGATCGCTAAACCTGATGAACTTATGATAAATGTAGGTGATATGCTGTC
>CAYTSL010000220.1:0-3907 GCA_964440415.1 uncultured Flavobacteriaceae bacterium | reverse complement strand
CTACCAATACACCAGAAATTTTTACATTAAGAAACCCGAATAGTTCAAACACCTTAGGGTTTGATGCAGGTATTATAAATATTCCTAACCCGGGAAATAGTTTAATCCCTAATGGCGCAACCTCAGCTTCTATTAGTTTGGGAAGTAATCTGGACATTTACTATTATTATTTTAGTGCATTTGCGATAGAAATTATAGCACCGAACATAGTACTTACAAAAATTGTTGAAGATGAATTAGGAAATGATATTGGTGGTCAAACAATTGGTCTTGATCAACCATTAAATTATGTTATCGGGTTTCAAAATACAGGGAATGATGATGCCACTAATTTTCAAATAAGGGATGTCCTTCCAATAAACATTGTTTTTAACTATCCAACAGATTTAGTTTTACCCGCTGGCGTAACTGTTGCCAGTTATAATCCAACGACTAGAGAAATTATTTTTGACATAGAAGATTATTTAGTTGAGGAGAACGATCCGGTTTATGAAATTCGTATTGAAGTAAGGACCGTAGAATTCTGTAGCGAGTTGGCCGATTCTTGTGATAACTTAATACTCAATCAAGCTTTTGCAACTTATGAAGGTGTCACAAACCCAGATTTCGTTATTACAGATGATCCTAGTGTAAACAGTAATACGGGATGTTTATTAACACCTCAAGCCACTAATTTTCTTGTAGACCTGGATGATTGTACAGTAATTGAAGAGATCGTATTGTGCGCAGCCAGTATTGAGTTAACTTCTGCCAATGGTTATGAAAGCTACTCATGGTCTACCAGTCCAACAGGAACGCCGGTAATTGGAACTACACAAACCATTACTGTTACTGCAACAGGAACTTATTATTCATTTAATACAGCTCCTGCACCTTGTCAATCAATAGTTCAACAGTTTAATGTCACCCTCTATGATGGTAACACAACAAATCCTGTTATTCCGTATGCTGATGAAGTAGTTACTTGCCCTAATGATGGAAAACTATTGCCCAATATATTTTTATGTGGCGCCAATGATTCCAGAGATATTCAAACAAATATAGCAGGTGTAACCTCAATGATTTGGGAACAATTGGACGAAGGCAGTTGTGCTGCGGTCCCCGATCCTGATTGCGCAAATGAAGACAGTGCATGTATCTGGAACCAACTAGCAACAGGACCTAATTATACAGCGAATATCGCAGGACAATTTAGATTAACCATCAACTATGAAGGCGGTTGCTTTGAACAGTTCTACTTTAACGTCTATACGAATTTATTAATCCCTTCCGTAGTTGCAACAGATATAATCTGTACCACCTCGGGAAGTATCACAGTCAATGATGTACCATCTGGTTATGAATATAGTTTGGACAATGTAAACTATCAAACGAGCAATGTGTTTTCTATTAACACAGCTGGCACTTATTCCGTTTATATTAGACAAATTGGTGTCCCTACAAATCCATGTATTTTTACTGCCCCTGATGTTCAAATTAGAGAACGGGATTTTACAGTAACTACATCAGTTACTCAACCAATATGTCATGATGATAAAGGGAGTATCCATTTGGCAGCCAATGATGTGGAACCACAGTATTTCTTTTCGATATATGATGGTGCAACATTAATTAATAGTGTTGGCCCAATAACTGAAAACAACTATACGTTCGCCAATTTAAATCCAGAGACATATACTGTCCAAATTGAAACAGAAGATGGTTGTACGTACACAGAAGACATTAC
The DNA here is from genome assembly GCA_964440415.1 of uncultured Flavobacteriaceae bacterium. GTDB lineage: Bacteria > Bacteroidota > Bacteroidia > Flavobacteriales > Flavobacteriaceae > Site-B1. The sequence continues at coordinate 2,181 of CAYTSL010000220.1, read as the reverse complement.
AATTATAGAACCGCCATTATTAACAGTAACTGCTGCACTTACAAGTCCGTTGACTTGTAATGATGGTGAGATTACCATATATCCGGAAGGCGGAACACCTCCATATTTTTATTTTATAAACAGTACAACCGATTTCCAGACGGTACCCGAATATGTTGTAACCACACCTGGAGTATATGAGATAACGGTTGTTGATTCTAATAACTGTAGTGCAAGTACATCTATTACTGTTGATGCTGTGCCAGAACCAGAGTTCAACATAACCAAAACAGATATAGACTGTAACGGTTCTTCTGATGGTACAATAACCATAAATGTGACCAATGCAAATGGAAACAGTTTAGATTATAGTATAGATGGTGGAGTAACCTTTTTTAATTCGCCTGTATTTACAGGACTTGATGCTGGAGATTATGATGTTGTGGTAGAGTATACAATCGGCACATCTGTATGTATAACCGATCCTCAAACCATAACCATTATCGAAGCTGATGCTATTTCAGGTATAGCAACATTGACATCACCCTACACCTGTACAAGTACCGGAACCATTACTGTTACTGGAGTTATCGGAGGTACTCCTCCATATAGTTATAGCATAGATGGTGTCAATTTTCAAGCTAGTGAGATATTTACAGGCTTGACAAGTGGAACCTACGCCATTACGATCCAAGATGCTAATGACTGTACCTTTGTTACAAATGACATTACCATTGATCCCTTAAATCCTCCTACAGATTTAACCTTTAGTAATACACCTGTAATGTGTCCTTCCAACACATCAACAATTACAATTACCGGCACAACAGGTGGAACTGGAATTTTAGAATATCAAATCATTGCACCTGTTGCAAGTGCAACACCTTATCAAACATCAACCGTGTTTGCAGGATTAGAGCCAGGTACTTATACATTTCAAGTTAGAGATGAAAATGACTGTGTTTACATTGAATCCTATACCATTGATCCTATACCAATGCCAACAGTCAATGTCGTTTTAACTGAAACCTTGAATTGTACGGCTACACCAGATGCTGTAATCACGGGAACCATAACGGGTACAGCACCATTTACTTATGCAGTTTCGATAAATGGTGGAGCATATACGTCTTTGGGAGCAACTGGATCGCCATTTACCTATTCAACATCTTCTGCAGGATCCTATCAGTTTGAAGTAACAGATGCCAATAGCTGTACTGCGGAATCAAGTGTGATAACGGTAGATCCACTTTCACCGCCAGACATAAGTGCTATAGTGCAAACACAACCAATATTATGTAATGGAGATTCTAATGGTGCTATTGATATCACCATAGATAATTCAGTCGGGACACCTCCTTTTACTATAAATGTATATAACGATACCACAGGTTTAGATTATGGTACGCAAACTTCAGGGTTGCCAGCAGGTACTTACACGATTACCATAACTGATGCTAACTCTTGTACGACTAGTGATTCTATTTCTATTAACGAACCAGATCCTATTGTGGTGGATTATGATACTGTTGATGTTACCTGTACGGTAAGTGGTAATTCGCAAGGGTCAATAATTATAAATTCAGTTACAGGTGGAACCGCACCTTACAATTATTTTGTGACAGGAACAAATGGTTATTCCAATTCAGAGTTTAATGCTACAGGATCAACTTCCGTAAGTTTTGACGTCGTTGATTTTGGATTATATGAAATCAATGTAATTGATGCCAATGGCTGTTCGGTATTGGAGCAAGATGTTTTGGTTGCTTCTCCTCCAACAGATTTGGATATCTCTGTAACTGCAACTGTTGATTGTCTCACTGGTGGTCAATCAGTTGTTAGCGTAGGTTCTACATTACCTAGTTCAGGACCTTTCTTTTTTAGTATTTATCAAGGACCAATATCGGTTTATCCTAATCCTCTAGGATCTTGGATACCTGAAGATTTTCTTGGCAGCCAAGATGCTACCTTTACAGGTTTAATACCTGGTGTTACTTATACATTTATAGTTTATGATGCCTCAACAGATTGTAGTTATTATGAACCAGCAACAACACCAATACCTACAAATTCAACACTTACGGCAACTGCTTTAAGTTCAAATAATATTACTTGTACTGGAAGCGCAGATGGTAATGTATCCTTTTCGGTCAATAGTAGTTATGGTACTCCGGTTAACGTCGATTACGAAATATTTGATTC
>CAYTSL010000219.1:0-3922 GCA_964440415.1 uncultured Flavobacteriaceae bacterium | reverse complement strand
AACATTTTTTCTGTTGCCTTAATTGCGGAAACAGTTTGATCTGAATCCAATCCTCTTGTAACAAATTCTTTGTCTTGATTTTTCCAAGTTATGATAGTCTCACATAAAGCATCAGAATGACTACCTGGAGGAATCCTCACAGCATAATCAATTAGTCCTGGTAGTTTCTTATCACTATGTGACTTATATAGCTTTCTCAATGCATTCATAAAGGCATCAAACTGTCCATCACCTTGTGCATGTGCTTCATAAATTTTTCCTTTAACACGGAGTTGCAATGTCGTTGATGGCATTAACCCTTTTGAATGAGTCAATACATAATTTTCAACAATTACTTTTTTCTCATATGATTCACTGTCCAGAACATCAGAAATGATATAAGGCAAATCCTCTTGTGAAACGACTTCCTTTTTATCACCTAATTCAATAATCCGTTGAGTAACTTTTTTTATTTCTTCATCGTTGAGTTGTAATCCTAAATCTTCTAAATTCTTTTTAATGCTAGCTTTACCAGAAGATTTTCCTAATGCATATTTTCGTTTTCTCCCAAATCGTTCTGGTAATAAATCATTAAAGTAAAGGTTGTTTTTATTATCGCCATCTGCATGTATTCCAGCTGTTTGTGTAAAAACATTATCTCCAACAATAGGTTTGTTGACCGGTATTCTAAATCCCGAAAATGTCTCTACCAATTTACTTACCTTGTTTAACGACGATTCGTTTATTATCACCTCAACATCGGGTAAAAAATCTTTAATAACGGCAATCACACTTGCCAATGGTGCATTGCCCGCACGTTCACCCATACCATTTATAGTAAGATGTAAGCCATCTGCTCCAGCCTTCACCGCCTGCATGACATTAGCTACACCAAGATCGTAATCATTATGAGCATGAAAATCTAAATGAAGTTCCGGATATCTGTTTCGTAATTTGGTTAAGAACTCAAAGGTCTCTTCTGGTGTTAAAACACCAAGTGTATCAGGTAAAAGGATTCTCTCTATAGGCTGCGTAGATAAAAAATCAATAAATTCAATGACATAGTCTTGTGAATTTCTCATTCCATTACTCCAGTCCTCCAAGTAGATGTTGGTTTCTATACCATTATCCTTGGCTAGATTAATCGCTTCTTGGATTTCTGAAAAATGTTGTTTTGGTGTTTTCTTGAGCTGATGGGTTAAGTGATTCAAAGATCCTTTCGTCAATAAATTCTGAACTTTAGCTCCCGTTTCTAACATCCATTTAATAGATTCACCTCTATCAACAAAGGTCAAAACTTCAACCTTATTTAAATAACCATTTTCTTTAGCCCATTCTGTAATAGATTGTACAGCTTTAAATTCGCCTTCAGATACCCTTGCTGATGCAACTTCTATGCGATCAACACCAAGCTCTTCTAATAATAGCTTGGCAATTGTCAGTTTTTCAGAAACCGAGAAGGATACACCAGATGTTTGTTCTCCATCACGAAGCGTTGTATCCATTATTTCAATCCTTTTTCTTTGCATCATTTATAGCTTTAAAGAGTAACTCATAAATATTTAGAAAGGACGAGTTTTAGCAAACTCTTGAATATCAGTTTTAATATTTTGTAAATAGTCTATGTCATCAAATCCATTCAACATATTCTCTTTTTTATATCCACTAATATCAAACTTATCAGAATCACCAGTAGCCAGAAGTGTTACGGTTTGGTCGGTTAAATTAACTTCTATTTCTGTTTTAGGATCTTTCTCAATAGCATCAAAAACTCTTTGAGAAAATTCAGCGCTTACCTGAACAGGAAGAACCCCAATATTCAAGCAATTATTCTTAAAGATATCAGCAAAAAAAGAAGATATCACACATCTGAATCCGAAATCATAAACCGCCCAAGCAGCGTGCTCTCTTGAAGATCCTGAACCAAAGTTTTTTCCACCAACTAAAATCTGTCCTGTATACTTTGGATCATTCAAAACAAAATCTGCTTTTGGAGTTCCATCAGTATTATATCTCCAATCTCTAAACAAATTATCTCCAAATCCCTTTCTTTCCGTTGCTTTTAAAAAGCGTGCAGGGATAATCTGGTCAGTATCCACATTTTCAATTGGTAAAGGATATGCCGTGCTTTTTAATATGTTAAATTTATCGTATGCCATTTTATTTTCTATTTATTAACCAGTTCCATTAATTCTCTAGGATCGGTCACAACACCGGTTACAGCAGCTGCGGCCGCCACTAAAGGACTAGCCAACATAGTTCTTGCTCCAGGACCTTGTCGTCCTTCAAAATTTCTATTAGAAGTACTCACCGCATATTTTCCAGCCGGAATTTTATCATCATTCATAGCTAAACATGCAGAGCAACCTGGTTCTCTTAATTCAAATCCTGCCTCCGTTAAAATATCTAATAAGCCTTCTTCTTTTATATTTTGTTCAACAACATGTGAACCCGGAACTAACCATGCGGTAACATGATCTGCCTTTTTTCTTCCCTTTACAATAGAAGTAAAAGCTCTAAAGTCCTCAATTCTGCCATTTGTACATGATCCTATGAATACGAAATCGACTTTCTTCCCTATCATTGCTTCCTTTTCATTATAACCCATATAATTTAATGATTTATTATATGTGGCAGCTCCTCCATCAATCTGATCTGCTGTTGGGATATCCTTCGATATCCCTATTCCCATTCCCGGATTAGTACCATAAGTGATCATAGGTTCAATATCAGAAGCATCAAAATTATATTCCTTATCATATTTAGCATCTTCATCTGTCTTCAATGTTTTCCAGTATGTCATCGCTTTGTCCCAATCTGCACCTTTTGGGGTAAACATTCGCCCTTTTATGTATTCGAATGTTTTTTCATCTGGTGCTATTATACCACCACGAGCTCCCATTTCAATACTTAAGTTACAAACCGTCATTCGTCCCTCCATACTCATGTTTTTGAAAACATCTCCAGCATATTCTACAAAATAACCAGTTGCACCAGAAGTAGATAATTTAGAAATAATATATAAGGCCACATCTTTAGGCGTCACTCCAAAACCCAATTGACCATTAACATTAATGACCATTTTTTTAGGTTTAGGCTGCATGATACATTGAGTTGCTAATACCATTTCTACTTCAGAGGTTCCAATACCAAATGCAATTGCACCAAAAGCTCCATGAGTTGAAGTATGTGAGTCACCACATACAATAGTAGCTCCAGGTAAAGTAATTCCATTTTCTGGACCAACTACATGGACTATTCCATTTTTTTCATGTCCCAAACCCCAATGAATGATACCATGTTCTTTTGAATTCTCCTCTAGTGCTTTTAATTGATTTGCTGATAAAGGATCTTCTACAGGTAAGTGCTGATTAATAGTAGGTGTATTATGATCGGCAGTTGCAAAAGTACGTTCCGGATACAAAACCTTAACTCCTCTATTTTTCAATCCAAGAAAAGCCACAGGACTGGTTACTTCGTGAATTAAATGTCTATCTATAAAAAACACATCTGGTCCGTCTTTTATTTTCCGTACCACATGCGAATCCCAAACTTTATCGAATAATGTATTTTTCATTGTATATGTATTGCTTTTTTAGCTATATTTTCATTCTATTTTAGAATGAAAACACTTTAAGTTTGCGAAGTTAAATTTTGGAATACTCTAAATAGGCTTTGTATTTTTTATTTTACGATGTTTAACCCTTTTATTTTACATATAAAATACTAAATACCAATCTATTAAGTAGGTATGCAAACCTATAACTAAAGAACAAAAAGATAATTTATTTTTCCTAGTGAAAATCTTTGATTAAATCAACAAAATAAAGAAATATGACTTTTAAAAAATTGATAATGAACTTAATCACTGACAGTCAATTATTTTGCTTTGAAAGTATTAAATCTTCGCTTGATAAGTATACAAATCAAAGTATCTACCTTT
>CAYTSL010000218.1:1488-3923 GCA_964440415.1 uncultured Flavobacteriaceae bacterium | reverse complement strand
GAAGGAGTACAAACTACCTTACCTTTTGGAAAGTTTGTTTGCGAACATGAAGCCTTCCGTTCTGGTAATTTTGACACACATTTTGTGAAAGACTATTATTCTCCTGAGGCTCTTAAAGCTAATATGGAAGAAGAAGCAAAAATTGCTGCAACGTTAGCTATTAAGCTTTATAAAGAAGACCAAAAACAATTAAGAATACCAATTCATTAATCATCTAAAGTATATGTATTATGGAAAAACAAATGCTTACAAAAATTGAAGAATTAGATAAACGTTTAAAATTAGCATATTTAGGTGGTGGTGAAAAACGAATCGAAAAACAACACGCAAAGAAAAAGCTAACTGCTCGTGAGCGTATTGAATATTTAATGGACGAAGGTTCTTTTGAAGAAATGGGTGTAATGGTTACACATAGAACCACTGATTTTGGAATGGAGAAGGAGATTTACATCGGAGATGGAGTAGTAACAGGTTATGGAACAATTGATAGCAGATTAGTTTATGTGTTTGCTCAAGATTTTACTGTTTTTGGTGGTGCTTTGTCTGAAACTCATGCAGAAAAGATTTGTAAAATTATGGATCAGGCTGTTAAGGTTGGTGCTCCTTGTATTGGATTAAATGATTCTGGTGGAGCCAGAATTCAGGAAGGAGTACGTTCTTTAGGTGGTTATGCAGATATTTTTCACAGGAATGTACAATCTTCTGGAGTGATTCCACAAATTTCAGCAATTATGGGTCCTTGTGCTGGTGGTGCTGTTTATTCTCCTGCAATGACTGATTTCACTTTAATGGTGGAGGATACAAGTTATATGTTTGTAACTGGTCCTGGTGTTGTAAAAACTGTAACCAATGAAGAAGTAACAGCTGAAGAATTAGGTGGTGCAAGTACGCATGCAACCAAGTCTGGTGTGACTCATGTAACATCTGCCAATGATATTCAATGTTTAGAAGATGTAAAAACTTTATTGAGTTATATGCCACAGAGCAATAGAGAAACTACGAAAAAAGTTCCTTATGAAATTGGTAACGAATTGAGAGAGTTTTTAATTGATGTTATTCCTGAAGATACACACAAACCTTACGATATGCATGATGTTATAACAGGAATTATTGATGAAGATTCTTTCTTTGAAATTCATAAAGATTATGCAGAAAACATCATTGTAGGCTTTGCAAGAATTGCAGGTAGAAGTATTGGTATTGTTGCCAACCAACCCATGCAATTGGCAGGATGTTTAGATGTGAATAGTTCAAAAAAAGGAGCAAGATTTACACGTTTCTGCGATTGTTTTAATATTCCTTTATTGGTATTGGTAGATGTACCTGGTTTCTTGCCTGGTACTGATCAGGAGTGGAATGGTATTATTATGAATGGAGCCAAATTATTATATGCATTAAGTGAAGCGACTGTACCAAAAGTTACAGTTATTACACGTAAAGCCTATGGCGGAGCTTATGATGTAATGAATTCCAAACATATTGGTGCTGACTTAAATTACGCGTGGCCTACAGCAGAAATTGCTGTGATGGGAGCAAAAGGAGCAGCTGAAATTATCTTTAGGAAAGAGATTGCAGCCGCTGAAAATCCTGAAGAAAAATGGAAAGAAAAAGAAGCTGAATATGCTGAAAAATTCGCTGATCCATACAGAGCGGCTAAACGAGGGTTTATTGATGAAGTTATATATCCTAAAAATACTCGAAGGAAGCTTATTAAAGGATTCCAGATGCTTGAAGGAAAGCATGTTGATGGTCCTAAACGTAAACACGGAAACATTCCTTTATAAAACTAAAAAAACCACTCATTTAGAGTGGTTTTTTATTATTTATTTGTTTTAAAAGCTTCCATCGTTCACATCGTTAATAAAGTCAATTAACCCATTAAAAAAAACTTTTTGATCATCAAATTGAGAGAGGTGACTTCCATTTGGGCATAATAGAAACCTTCCGTTTTTCACTTCTGTAGATATCCATTTCATATGTTCGGGATCCATTGTATCATGCGTAGCACCAATAGTTAATGTTGGAACTATAATTTTGTGTAATTGGTCTTTTACATCCCAATTTTTAAGAGTAGCATCCCCTTTAACACCAAATTCACTGGGACCTTGCATTGTCACATACACATCTGGATTCATATGCTTAAAACTTCTGTTCACTGGTTCAGGCCATTCATCAACAGGCATTCTTAAGATATGTTCTATATAATAATTGTTTACAATTAGTTCCATATATCTTGGATTAGCATAATCTTCTTTATTTTCGTAGATCATTATCTCTTTCAGTACTTCAGGGTCCATTTTAGGTGCTAAAACTTCATCTGAATATTTTTGATATTCAGGAATGGAAGCTACCATATTCGAAATGACCAGCCCTTTGATATTATCCTGATATTTTAAAGCATATTGCATTGCTAAAATTCCTCCCCATGATTGTCC
>CAYTSL010000218.1:0-1388 GCA_964440415.1 uncultured Flavobacteriaceae bacterium | reverse complement strand
CTAATTTAATAAAAATGTAAATAGTACTCCAGCTAATTGAATTACATTTGCCAAATGCAACAAAAAGAAGGTACTTTAAATATAGAATTCGTAGCATTAATGGCTTTTTTAATGTCCGTTGTTGCTTTAGCGATAGATGCCTTGTTGCCAGCACTTTCACAAATTGGATTAGCAGTAAACAGTACTGATGCCACAGACAATCAATTACTGATTACCATGATATTTTTAGGTTTAGGTGTAGGTCAATTGTTATTTGGTCCCTTATCTGATAGCTTTGGAAGAAAGCCCATTGTTTACATTGGGTTTGTAATCTTTTTTATGGCCAGTTTTATTTGTGTGTATGCTCCTTCTTTAGAGATAATGATTGCTGGACGTATCCTTCAAGGTATAGGATTATCTGCACCAAGAACCATTAGTATTTCGATTATCAGAGACTCTTATAGTGGTGATTATATGGCTAAAATAATGTCATTTGTTACGGTAGTTTTTCTTTTAGTTCCCATAATTGCTCCTGCTCTGGGCAAATTTATTTTAGACCATTACAACTGGCAAACTATTTTTTATTTTCAGTTAGCTTTCTCAATATTAATAGGAATCTGGTTCTGGAAACGACAAGCTGAAACCCTTAAGAAAAAATACAGAGCTAAATTTTCAAGTCATCTATTTGTTGATGGTTTAAAAGAGTTAATTAGATATAAAGAAACTATAGCATTTACCTTTATTTCCGGATTGATAACTGGCGCATTTTTGGTGTATTTAAGTGCTTCACAACAAATTTTTGAAATACAATATGGTTTAACAAATGAATTCCCATACATTTTTGCTGGATTAGCCATTACTGTTGGTTTAGCAACCTTTTTAAATGGAACTTTTGTGATGAAATTTGGAATGCGAAATTTAGCTTTTTATGCCCTGATTGCATATTGTATTATCTCCATTACTTATGTATTGATATTCTGGTCTGGAACAAATCCTAGTATAGAAATATTATTAACTTTTTTAGGATTGCAGTTTTTCGCTTTAGGCTTTTTGTGGGGTAATTTAAGGTCTATTGCCATGGAACCTATTGGACATATTGCCGGAATTGGAGCTGCTATTACTGGATTTATTTCTACGATTCTTGCTGTACCAATAGGAACATACATTGGTAAGTTTGTAACCACAACAGTTCACCCAGTTTTCTTTGGATTTACAATTTGCGGTTGTATTTCACTAATTATTTTTATTGCTTTCAAAGAGAGAAGAACTCTTCCCGTAGAACAAGAATAAGCGCCTTAAAGGTTTTTGGCTAACCAGTCTCCAACTTCAGATGTACCATATGATTTATCTCCATCAGCAAGATCTTCTGTAACAATACCTTCAGCTAACGATTTGTTGACAACTTCCCT
>CAYTSL010000217.1:0-3936 GCA_964440415.1 uncultured Flavobacteriaceae bacterium | reverse complement strand
TGCAAAATTAAGACATTTTTCTACCTTCTTCTACAATTAGGTCTATAGTTTCCTCAATGTCCTTTCTAGTAGTTCTAAAGTTAACAATACAGCTTCGTAAACAGTATTTTCCATCTACAATTGCATTAGATAAATACACTTTCCCATCCTTTTGTAAGGTAAAAAGAAGTGTTTCATTTAGCGTGTTTAATTCGTCTTCCTTTTTAGTAGGATGATTTAAAGGAACGTATCTTAAGGTAGTAATACTCAAATTGTGTGTGACAGCTTCTAATTCTGGATGCTTATCAGCTAGATCAAAAAGTAATTGTGATAGATCTATATCATCATTAATTAATTTAATATAGCCTTGTTTACCTACTTGCTGTAATGCTAACCAAACCTTTAAGGCTCTAAATCCTCTGGAGTTTTGCAGTCCGTATTCGTAATAGTTTATGGTCAATCCCTCATCATCAGGATCGAAATTATAATATTCTGGAAGCGTACTGTAGGTATTTATTAAATGCTGCGGGTTTTTAACCAAAGTACAACCAGCCTCTAATGGACTATACAACCATTTATGAGGGTCTAACGCAATGGAATCTGCTTCCTTCAGGCCATCAAACAATTTATTATATTCAGGAACTACAGCTGCTGGAACACCATAGGCTCCATCTACATGAAACCAAAGGTCATGTTTTTTACAAATGCTTGCTATTCCTGCAAGATCATCAACAACTCCTGTACTAACATCGCCTGCTGTACCAACTACCATAATGGGTTTTAATCCGTTTTTAATATCTTCTTTTATTGCGCTTTCTAAAATGGTATTATCCATTTTGTTTTCTGGTGTGGTATCAATCCAACGAATGGAATTGGTTCCCAAACCAAATAAAATGGCTGCTTTTTCTACCCAAGTATGCGTTGCTTTTGAGCAATACACAACTAGATTTGAATTTGCTAATCCGTTTTCTTTTATGTCTTTTGGTCCTTTCTCTGTTCTTGCTGCTAAAAAAGCTGTAAAATTTGCCATATTGCCTCCACTTACCATGATGCCTCCATAATTTGGAGATAATCCGATAAATTCAGCTAACCATTTTATGGTTTGTTTTTCAATTTCTGTGGCAATTGGACTTAAGGTTTGTGCGCCACAATTTGGATTGACCGAAGCTGCCAACAAATCGGCTAATGCACCAATTGGAGCAGCCGAAGATGTAATGTATCCCATAAATTTAGGATGTCCATTTAGTAACGAATGATTCATTAATAAGTTGGATGTTTCAGACATCAACTTTCCTGTATCTACTCCTTTTTCGGGCAACTCCGATTTACCTAATAATGTTTGAAGCTCTTTAGGAGATTTATCAAGAGTTACTGGTCTATCTTTTATAGAATCAATGAATTTTGCGATTTCATCAATTAATTGATGACCAACTTTTTGAAATTCGGTTCCATCAATTCCAATTGGTGTTTCCCTATTATCTTTCATAACTTTTATTTACAGACGCAAACGAAGTTACTATTTTAATTACAGATATGCACCAAGGGTTTTTCTCCCGTTTTAAATGAATTCGTCATTACGAGGTGAGTATCGACGAAGTAATCTTTTTACTTGGAGTTCTTAACAATGATTAAGTTTCAATCAGAAAGATTGCTTCACTACGTTCGCAATGACGATATCAAAAAAAAGACTGCCTTTTCAGACAGTCTCTTTTCACTAACATTACAAAACAATTCTTTTATTTCTTAACCAAAACTGGTTCTGGAATTTCAATTTGGTCGCTATACATTTGCCATATTTTGAAACCGCCTCCAACATTTACAACATTGGTGACTCCATTGTTTCTTAAAATTAATTCGGCTAAATAGCCTCTTAATCCTCTTTGACAGAAAATAACAACTTTTTTGTCGAGACTTTTAATAAAATCTACATGTTGTCTTAACTCATCTAACGGATAATTGATTGCTCCAGGAATGGTTCCTTTTTCGTATTCTTCAACCGTTCTGGAATCCAATAACAAATAGTCTTCATTTGAATAATTATCGTTGATTAAAATTTCTAATCCTTCTACAGATAGTTGCTCACTTCTGTTGTTTAGTATATTCTCTGTCACAAAACTTGTGACTACAACTGGGTCTTTAGCTGGTGAAAAAGGCGGTGCATAGGCTAAATCCAATTGCGCCAAATCGGTAATTTTTAATTTGGCATAAATGGCTGTGCTTAATACATCTACGCGTTTATCGACTCCAACTTCTCCAAAGAGTTCTGCTCCTAAAATTTCTTCGGTTTCAGGGTTGTAATAAATCTCTATGATTAAATCCTTTTGTCCCGGATAATAACCTGGAGTTGAACCAGCGACTGTTAAAACCGTTTTATAAGGAATTCCCTTTTGGGTTAGAGCTCTTGCATTCATTCCAGTTCTTGCCAACGTATAATCAAATACTTTTACAATGGCTGTTTTGTAAGCGCCTTTAAATTTAATAGCTCTACCAACAGCATTGGCTCCTGCAGCTCGTCCAGCTTTATTGGAATGTGTTCCTAAAGGAAAGTAATCATACTCGTTGGTTTGTAAATTTTTAATGGACACATTGTCTCCAGCAGCATACACATCTTTAATGGATGTTTCCATCAACTCATTTACCTTCAAAGCTCCATTTTCAATGGCTTCTGCACCTTCTGCTATTAATAAATCGGTATTTGGTTTAATTCCGACACTTACGATTACAAAATCGGTTGGAATACTTCTTCCATCTTGAGTAACGACTGCTTTAATTTTTCCGTTTTCGTCAATATCGAATTTAGAAACAAAACTTAATGTTAGTACTTCAATGCCTTTAGAAGTCAACACGTTTCCTGCAAAGATTCCGAATTTTTGTTGCCACATATTTAACACATGTGAATCACCTTCAATTAAAGTCACTTCCTTTCCAGCTTCTTTTAGGTTTTCGGCAACTTCAACGCCAATTAAGCCAGCTCCAATAACCGTTATATGTTTTGATGATGAAGTTAATCCCTCTTTAGTGATTTTATCATAATCAATCATAGAGCGACAAGTCGACCAATTATTGGCAAATTTTATGTTACCTATTGGAGGCACAATGGAGCTTGCTCCTGTGGCGAAAATTAAGGTATCGTATGTATAACCTTTAGCATGAGAGTACACCATTTTATTTTTGGTGTCAATTTTTACGATTTCTTCGTTTAAATGAACATCAATATTAAATCGATTTTGAAGTAATTCTGGTTTTACAACCATTAAATCATCTCGACTCTCTATAACTCCCGAAAATGCGTAAGGCATTCCACAAGTTGCATAACTAATATTGGCTCCTTTTTCAAACAAAAGAATTTCGGCTTGTTCGTTTTCACGTCTGGCTTTTGCAGCTGCAGATGGACCTGCAGACAAACCTCCTATAACTATAATTTTTTTCATTTTATTTCTAATTTATATGCAAATTTCTATTAAATATTTTGATTAATGTGTAATGTTTATCACTATAACGATTGCGCTTTTTTTACAATTAAAAAATAGTATTGTTTTGTATCTTCACAGCTTTAGATTTTATATGATGAAACTCGTATTCGCTACCAATAACCAAAATAAAATTAAAGAGGTACAAGCTTTAATTCCAAGCCATATTACCTTGTTAAGCATTAAGGATATTGGTTGTTTTGAAGAGGTTCCGGAGACACAACTCACTATAAAAGGCAATGCCATACAAAAAGCTGAATACATAAAAGAAGAGTATGGTTTTGATTGTTTTGCAGATGATACTGGTTTAGAGGTCGAGGCTTTAAATGGTGAACCAGGTGTGTTCTCGGCTCGTTATGCAGGCAAACATTGTAGTCCAAATGACAACATGAATAAACTCTTAAATGAGTTACAGGATAAACCTAATCGCAAAGCTCAATTTAAAACCGTTATTGCTTTACATTTAAATGATAATCTTCACACCTTT
>CAYTSL010000216.1:0-3949 GCA_964440415.1 uncultured Flavobacteriaceae bacterium | reverse complement strand
AAAGTTCTTCAGAGAAGGGTTGGTGAAGAGATGAAGAGGCTGATGAAAAAACAGCAACTTTAGAGAACTGGACTAAGGCTTTTCATAGGACACGTTGTTGTGCTTTCGTTATTTTTTCAATTCATCCTTTATCAGTTTAAGTGCGCTTTAACAATCTTCCTTTTCGATATTTAAATTTAATATTTTTTACAAATTTGTATCAAAAATTAGATAAGCGATAAATAACAATAAATAGATAGTCAGGTAGAACAGGTAGAAGTTTCTAAACTTTTTATATTTGAGATTCTCAGGATAGATATTTCCAAAAAGGCCCTTAATTTCTTTCCAAAAAAAAGGTTTAATGTTTATTAACCAACTATCAGTTTGATAGACGATTTTGCGGAATTTACTTCTATAATAACCTAATGGCAAACCCCAAAACACAAAAAGTATAAACCAAATATTTTTAGTGATAAAATCCATTGTCATTTATTTTTTGGGCAACCAAGGAAAGAAGGAATTAGTTTTTTGGATGTAATCTCTGTATTGCGGTTTTGTATCTTTTAAAGTTTTTTCAAGCAAGCTCACCCCTGATATTTTGATAATCAATATAGTCATTATAATAGAACCTATTATCTGCCAGTAACTGCCGGTTGCTATACTAAAAATGGCATATGCCCACCAAACTGCTGAGTCGCCAAAATAATTTGGATGGCGGGTGTATTTCCAAAATCCTGTATTTAAGACCTTTCCTTTATTTTCAAAATGCCTTTTAAAACGTACCAACTGAAAATCGCCACCGGCTTCAAAAATAAATCCAATAAGCCACACTACAATTCCTATGTAATCCAGCACGTTAAGGTCTCCAGAACTGGCACTGGAATTAATACCTAAAAGAGGTAAAGAAACAATCATAATCAAGACTCCTTGTAATAAAAAAGTTTGAAAAAAACTAAACCACCAATAACGTTTAGGGCCATAATTTCTTCGGAATTCCTGATATCTGAAATCCTCTCCTTTGCCAATATTTCTATATGCAAGATAAATAGCAAGCCTAAGCCCCCAAATGCTAACCAAAGTTAAAATCAATATTTTTCTAGCATTTAGTTCTCCTGACATAAATACATAAAACGCATTAACAACAACAAACCCGAAGCCCCAAAAAATGTCTACAATACTTACGTTTTTTATAAAAACACTCCATATCCATAACAGAGTTACAAGAACTAAGATGATTAAGGCTGCTTGAGAAAATAGAGTTATCATTTGAAAGTATTAATTGTTAAACAATAATGTCCAAGGACAACAAGTGTAATTGCTTCAATAGTAGGAAATATCTAGGATAATAGTTTATCAACAAAATAATTCAACATATTTTTAACTTCATCAACTTCATTTTTATCAATTGATACATCTGTTAATCTTGGAAGATGTTTTGCAAAATAAATATGATTATTTGACATTTCAAATAAATTGGTTGCTAAAGAAAATGGATATTTAAAATTTGAATTTATATCGCTAATAACAATAGACACCAATTCTGCTAAATCTTTATAACTCTTAAAAAAACCTTTAGAATTTTGTTCGTCAACATCTTTTGTATGATAAACCTTCATTCCTTCAGAAATAACTATGCTATGTAATTTACTTTCATTTACATAGTTTACTCCCGGATTCTCTTTAGGTGCAGAGACAAAGCAATGTATAATTATTTGAAGTTTTTTTTTAGGGTCCTCAACATTAATTGTATTAATTTTTATGAGGTAGCTTACCCATTCCCATTCCCAATACCAATACCAATACCAATACCAATTTACTAAGAAAAGCAACAATAGGTGCTTATTTTGAAAATATCTATATATAGACGCTTCGGTTGAATTTATTTCTTCTGCTAACTTTTTGAAAGTAAAAAATTCAAAACCAAACTCATCAATCATCAATATACTGTGCTTTATAATATTTCGTCCAAGTTTTGAATCTTGAGGCTCTTTCAAATACAAACCATCATTCAATGATATTTTTATTTCAATACTCATTTAAACGATTTAATTAAATGTGGGTTATGAATAATTTCTAATAATACTTAAAGATAATAATGTTTAACAATTACTTATGATAGTATTACTATTATATAATTTAGTATTACTTATATTTGCTTAAAATCTAATGATTAGAAATTAATAAATATTGCAGCATTACTGATTATGTTAAAGTGAGACAAATAGAGTGCTGTTTTAAATACATAGAAAAATTGATTATAACCTCTAAAAAAACAAGTAATGCAATTACTTAAAAACATTTTATTAGCAACAAGCTTTAGTAAATCCTCTGAATATGTTTTAGAGGACGCATTATATATAGCAAAAATATTTCAATCTAAAATTACGCTTATATATGTATTGCCAAATAATATTGAAAATGAAAAAGCAGAAGAATTGCTAAAACAATTTGCATTAAAGCAATTGAAGTTGATAAATGACAAAATAAAAAATGAGGGTATTGAAACATCAAAACCAATTATAGAATATGGTATCTTTTCTGATAAAATCATTCAAACAGCAGAAAAAATAAATGCGAATATGATAATTATAGGAGCCGGAGAGAAATTAAAAGACGACGTTTTTATATTAGGTGCTAATGCTGAAAAAATCATTAAGAAAAGCAACAAACCGGTTTTTGTTGTAAAAAACGAAAAACAGTTTAATATTAAAAAAATACTCTGTCCTGTCGATTTTTCTGCTGAATCAGAACGTGCCTTAAAAAATGCAATAACCATAGCACATAGATTTAAGGCTCAACTGGTAATTTTTACAGTCTATGAAGTTTCTCAGTTTTATTCAATACAAGATCAAATTAACTTTGAAGAGCAAATAAAATCTATACGTAAAGCTCACGAAAAAGAGTTTACTTCATTCTTAGGTGATTTTAATTTGGTTGGTTTGGACGTCATATTAGAAATCGAAAAAGGAGTGCCTGATATAGAAATACTTAAAGCGGTTGACAAGCATAATTCTGACTTGCTCATTATTGGGACTACAGGAAGATCTGGTATTAGTAAAATTTTAATGGGAAGTGTAACAGAGAAAGTAATTAGAAAAATACCAAGCGCATTCATTACCTTAAAAAAAGAAGATATTATTGTATTGGAGTTGGAATCAAAAATCAAAAATATTGAAGATCATTACCATGTTGCCCAACAGCTTTTTGAAGATGGATTTTTTGAAGAATCCATTAATGAGTTTAAAACTTGCCTGGACATAAGCTTTATGCACTTACCTTCAATAAAGGGACTTGCCAATGCCTATAAGAGAATAGGAGATATAACTAATGAAAAGAAATATAAGCATATGATGACTCAAGTTTTAGACAAAATGTATAATGAAAAAATAGAATCTGAAATTAGAAAATATAAAAGAGATTAGTTTAATAAACTAAGCAGTTGCATTTGTGTCCACAAACTTGGTTGAGCCACAACGAGCCAATAACCGACACAAGCCTTATACAAGACAGTTGTGGTCAATTTGAAGAAATAATAATAATTCCTATCAAAAAGATGAGTGTGTCTTGATAGAATATTGCATTCACGAAGGAATGAGTGACCCTTCAGATCAATCTATTTTGTTCCTGATTGAATGTATCGATGGAACTAAAGGTTGTTTGAGCAGTGCCTATGGAATATATGCCGAAACAGAATTAATTGATTTTTGTTCATCAATAAGAAAGAAAACCTAAACTAGATGTTATTAATTCCTCCAGATTCTATTAAAATAGACCAATCGATATTGAATGATATTGACAATAAATCAAAGTCTATTTATAGAGCAATTACTTTTTGTAAAAAAACATCTTCAAAAGCATTGTTAGATAGTTTTGTTAATAGTACAAATAGTTTGACAGAATTATTGTCTATCAAAAATGCTCAGATGGAAGCAGAAACTGAAGAAGAATTAAAAGTATACCAAAGGAACTT